>CAVKAQ010000096.1:0-8517 GCA_963654225.1 Butyricicoccaceae bacterium
TCTTCGGTCCTGAAGACCTTGCAGATGTCTGTAATCTTGATCATAATATTGATGTTTTTATTGTTATTCTTTTTGAATTGGTTTTGTAAAACCTTGATATTGTTTTATTTGATTGCTATTCCGTCTTGATGGATTCGGCAGGATTCTTTCCGGCTGTGAACCGCACATACAGGTCAGACAGCACTGATATGAGTCCTATTGTCACGAATGAGGTGACTAAGAATATCCATAATGGCTCACCGGCCTGAATGCTGAAACTCTGCTCCCAATGCGATGCCGCAATCTTTCCGAGCACGCATCCGACTATGGTTGACGGCAATGCTATGAACATTATGTCCTTGAGGAACATTGCGCGTATCTGGGAGAACTGGGCTCCGTTCACCCGGCGGACTGCAATCTCCTTGGCGCGTCTTCTCACTTCGTCCATCGTGTATCCGATAAGTCCGATGAGCGCTATCAGCAAGGTGACGATGCCTCCCGCAATTATGGAGTTCCTCATATTGAGAGTGTCCTCATAACCGGTGCGGACCACTTCGCTGCAGGCTTCCAAGTCGTACGCCTGTTCTTGAAGGACATTTTTTATGGCCTCGTCCGTGCGCCTGATGGCCTCAGGATCAAGTCTGTCATATTTTATGAATATATGGCTGAACATTCCGGCATATTTTTCTGAATCGCAATAGAATATGCCCATAGGACGTATCCCGTATTCTTCATCTTCATTGGAGAATGTTCCCGTGTGGAAGCCCTTGATTATTCCGCATATTCTGGTCGGCGTCTTGTGTGCAGTTACATTCACTTCTCTGCCGATGACGCTGTCCCAGTCGGCTGTTTTCTTCATCATTTCCACGAATTTCCGGTCAACGATCATTTCTTCATCAGCGCCAAGCTCAGGGTTGAAATTTGAGCCTTCAATGATTTCGATTCCGAAAACATTGAAATAATGTTCATCTACGTAATATGCGTCCTGAATGTTGAACAGTTGTTTGATTTCGCCAGGTATTGATATGTTGTCTCCCGAATACACCTCGAATGGCGACATATATGAGAAGCAGGCGTCATCCACACCGGATAGTGAACGTATGTTCTTGATGAGTAGATTCTTCTGCGCGTCGTTCGCTTCAGGAAGCGTTACCATTGCCAGATTCTTGTATTCGAAGCCCAGGTCAGCGCAGGTGAGTTTGCGGTATTGCAGGGAGATGATGCACATCATAGATCCCAGAAAAGCGACTGCTATGAATTCCACTGCCAGCAAGGAGAGTTTCCACATCCTTTTGGAGGACTTGAAATTGCGGAATGCGGCTGCGATCGGAACATTGTTGAAGAATACCGTCGGGCATATACTGTTGAGTATCACCAGGATGAAGACTACTGCCACACAGGCGGCGAGCGGTTTGCCCACAAACAGTGCCGAGACTTCAACTCCCAATATGGATTCGATTTGCGTGTGGAACGCGAATATTGCGATGACCGCGAACACTGTAGCCAAAACCGTGTGAACCAATGCTTCAGCCAGCATCATCAGGAAAATGTCCGTCGGCGTACTGCCGAGGCATTTGCGGAGCGCCATTTCTTTGGCCCTGACGGCTGTAGTGGAAAGCACGATAAGGAGATAGTTCAGAACCGATGTGATAAGAAGAGCAACGGCTATGAAGCCGAGTATCAATGTCATATTCCTCTGCGACTCGTCCTTGGTATGGTAAGTGCCCATCGGATTGGCATTGAATGACAGCGAGAAACCATATTCGCGGAGTTTGTCCATCGGAAGGTATTTCTCCATAAATTCCGGAATGCTTTCGTTGATCGCGTCGATGTCGGCACCTTTTGCCAATCGGAAAATGCCTTTGTAACGCTCATTGCCGACCAGATTAGCGCTTCCGTCCCACATAAAATTTCCGATAGTCCTGATTGAAACCGCAACTTCAGGTCTATGGCTGGAATTGAGTGGGTAGTCCTCATAAACTCCTGCAATTGTGAGAGCATTGTCTGCCCCGTAGCCTGCCAAGGAGAATTTTTGTCCTATTACGGAACTCAGGTCCGCTTTGTCTGACGAGAGAGATGATGCTATCTTCTTTGCTACGCTGGCGCAGATGACTGCCTGACCTTTGATGTCGAGCGATTCTTTCAGATCTCCTGCCAGGCATTTTCTGTCAAGCACGCTGAACAGTGCAGTGTCAGCTACGATTACCTGCCCGGACTTGACTCTGCGCTGATTCTCATCAAGTACTAGAGTCGCTTCAGATGTGATGGCGGTGAATCGTGTAGCCTCTTCTATCTGGGGATAATACTCTTTCATCAACGGCATTATTCCGCCGGGGATGCTGTAGTATGTGCGGGTTTCAGAATTCACCTCACCGCTCATACACATATAGTAGAGTCTGTCGGCTCCCGAGAAGAAGTCGTCGAAGGTATGTTCAAAGCACACCTTCGAGATCAGAATGAGTCCGGCGGCGAGTCCGATGCCGAGGGACAGTATTTTAAGAAGGTTTTTATGTCCCTTTGCTGTAAGGTTTCTTGTTGCGTTCGTTATGTCGTTTAAAAATTTCATCACGTGTCTTCTTTGTCAATTTTGTTTCAAGACTTGTTCAATGCGGAATCGGCGTTGCCACTGCTTATGAAAGGAAGGACCGCAGCCGTCTTATTCCAAGTCAGAACAACGTTTCGCCATATACGTGCCATATATAGTAATATAAAGATTTACAGGGAATTGGATTTTAAAATCATCCAACTCCCTGTAAAGAATCTTTACACTCTTGTAAAAATATTTGACAAGAACAGCGGCGTCCCATTTTCGCCGCTTAGACTGCTATTTTCTTTCTATGCGTTTTACTGCAACTTCGATTGCCTTTGAAGGACATACGAGACGGCAAAGGTGACATCCGACGCATTTGCTTCCGTCCAGCTGAGGACGTCGGTTCTCAATGTCGAAGCTTATTGCCTGGTGACCGCCGTCAAAGCAGGAAATGTAGCACCTTCCGCAGCCCACGCATTTCTCATAATTGAAGCGCGGGAAGAGAATAGTATCCCTTTCAAGCTGGTTGTGAGGCACAATGGAACTTACAGCAGCGCCTATCAAGGATTTTACTCCGCTGTATCCTTTCACCTTCAAATAGTACTTGAGGCCGTCAACAAGGTCATCGATGATGCGGTAGCCATATTGCATAACGGCTGTTGTAACCTGAACACTTCCTGCGCCGAGCGATATGAATTCCAGCGCGTCAATCCAGTTCTCGATTCCGCCCATACCGCTGAGGTGCATTCCCTCAAGGTCTTTGCTCTTCGCCATATCGGAAATGAATCTCAACGCTATCGGTTTCACAGCCTGTCCGGAGTATCCTCCGACAATGGAATGTCCGTGAACATCAGGCTCTGCCGTAAGCGTGTCGATATTGACACCGGTGATGCTGTTGATTGTGTTTATCGCGGCTATGCCGTCCGCTCCGCCTCTCCTTGCCGCAGCTGCCATAGGGACCATATCTGTGATGTTCGGGGTCATTTTGGCGAGCACCGGAAGTTTGGTTCCGCGTCTAACCGCCTTTGTGAATTTCTCGATCAGTTTGGCATCCTGACCGATGGTGATGCCCAGTGAGTCAGACTCCATATTCGGGCAGGAGAAGTTGCACTCGATGACATCCGCACCTGCAAGTTCGCATTCTCTGGCGAGCTGAGTCCACTCTTCTTCGTTCTGGCCCATAATGGACGCCACGATGACTTTTGTCGGAAAATCATTCTTGAGTCTGCGGAATATTTCCATATTCTCGGCCACGCTATGGTCGGAAAGCTGCTCAATGTTCTTGAATCCACAGAATGAATTTGAATGGTTGGTTATGGACGAGAACCTCGGAGAAGCCTCGTGCTGCGGAAATGTGCAGATGGTCTTGAATGCTGCTCCTGCCCAACCGGCCTGGAAAGCCTTGGCGCACATCTCGTAACTGCTGGAAACCACAGAGGATGAAAGCAGGAAAGGATTCTCGAGTTTGACTCCGCAGATGTCAGTCGTGATGTCCGGCTCTTCCGGTATGTGGAATGCTCCGCGCAACTGATCTTCGCTTACGATTCCGGATTCGACCACTTCTTTCGCCCCGTCAAAAAGCCCAGCGATGATGCTTTTGATTCTAACTGGGTAGCTCTTCTTGCCCAATACGCAGGCCGCTTCGCAAGGTGCGTCACACTCTATGCAGTTTTCGCCTCTTGTCTTTTCAAGAGCGCCCATTCCGTTGCGGAAATATATTGAGCGCAATATGTCGCCGACCGGAAGACCTTTGTGGCAAGTTTTTGTACAAGGAGCGTCACTGCAGAGCAGGCATCTGTTCAACTCTGACATATCTATCAGAGGATAAACCGGAATCTTGGTTTCGTTCATTTTGATTGTTGTTAATTCCTGCGAAATTACGAATAAAATGGAATAAAAATGCCGTATCTTTACAAAATGTTTTTACTGATGCCGTGTGCGCGTATACCGGACGAATCAGTTGACAGGACAATAACGTAATTCAGAATTCAGATACAGTGGCGAAATTCGTAGAAACAGAAAACAAATTCAGAGGGCTGATGATGGATATACGGAACGGAAAATTCGCTCCGATATATCTGCTTATGGGAACGGAACCATATTATTCTGACCTGCTCTGCGACGAAATAGTGAAATATGCGTTGACCGATTCCGAAAGGGATTTCAATCAGTCAATATATTACGGACTGGACTCCGATGCTGACAACATAATGTCCGACGCGAGAAGTTATCCGATGATGGCAGAACGCCGGCTCGTAGTGCTGAAGGAGGCGCAGAGTATGAAGTCTCTGGAGAGCCTGGGCGTGTATGCCGCTGAACCGATGGATTCCACTGTGCTTGTGATACTTATGCGCGGAGCGTCTGCCGACAAGCGCAAGGCGTTGTACAAGAACGTGTCCAAGAACGGAGTCGTATTCGAATGTGATTCTCTCAGGGATTATGAGATGCCGGGCTGGATAACGTCATTCTTTAAATCCAAAGGTCTGGAGATTATGCCTGATGCGGCCGCGCTTCTCGCCGAATATTCCGGAACCGAGCTTGACAAAATTGCTGTCGAGA
Organism: Butyricicoccaceae bacterium; assembly: GCA_963654225.1. GTDB lineage: Bacteria > Bacteroidota > Bacteroidia > Bacteroidales > UBA932 > Cryptobacteroides. The sequence continues at coordinate 5,069 of CAVKAQ010000096.1, forward strand.
CTGAGAAGCTCCAGAAAAATCTGCCGGAGGGTGCAGTACGCATTACGGCGGCCGATATCGAGAAGAATGTCGGGATAAGCCGACAGTTCAGCGTGTTCGAACTTACCAAAGAGTTGTCTTACCGCCGTTCGGACAAAGCCCTGCGCATAGCCGCTTACATTGGCTCCGCTCCAGGGTTTGTACTGCTTGTGCCTGTGTCTGCTCTATACACTCATTTCTACAGAATCCTGAAGCTGGAGTCGATGCTTATGAAAAGCCCTTCGATGCCTAAGGCTGAGAAGGCTAAAGTGTTGGGCGTGAGTCCGTTCTTTATGGATGAATACGATGCCGCCGTCAGGAACTACCCTGTACGCAAGTGTATGCGGATCCTCTCTCTGCTGGAAGAATACGACTTCAAAGGCAAAGGCGGTGGCAGTGGCGAGGCCTCCCAAAGCGACCTCCTCCTCGAACTCATCACCAAGATATTGGCCTGCTAGATAGATTTCACATCCAGCAGTATTACTCTGTCAAGTCCAAAGGCTCACAATTGAACAGTTGCTTAGATACGCAGAATCGGTACTTTAGTTAATATACACCCCTATTTTCAACCGAAAAAACTAACGCGCCAAGCCTGTGACAGGTTCGGCGCGCTTTTTATCTGACTCTTTTGAGATAAAGGAGTGATGTAGCATATGTAGGATATTCGGAGCGGAGCGACCGAAGGGGTCTGGGGAATACGGTCCCCAGTGAAACTTCAACCGCACCGGAGGTGCGAAATGTCCCTCGGGACAGCAGGCGTTAGCCTGCAGGGGTTGGGAAGTCCGTAGGATGGTGCGTGCACCATCCTGTCGCGTTAGCGACTGAGGGTAAGATGCAAACTTGCGCGAAGCGCGCAGCGACCCGAAGGGGTATCGGGGAATACAGCTTACTTAGACACCGGTCTTTGACCTGGCTCTTTTGAGAAAATCGCCTTAATTCTGGCCATATCGAACTTTGAGGAGCGGTCATAGCAATAGACTCCGTTCTGCTCCTGCTCGACATCGGTCAACTGAGTGTAGCAATAGCCCCAGATGTGTTCCGACAATGACAGCACAGCATCAACCTGAGACTCAAGCCTCCTGTAGAAATCTTCCATAGAGACTACCGACTTGCCGTATCCCCAGGACTCGGTTGCGGAATTGACCGACTTCTCATCCTGGCCTTTCACCCACTTGATACCACCGAATTCGTCAAGAATGTAAGGGACAGTCCCGTCATATACAGGGAAATCATACGGCTCACCTCCCTGTCTTGCCGACAGGTTGAAACCTATGTTCTGTGTTGTGCCCGTATATGTATAGACTTTCCTCTGATAAAGCTTTTCACCGTCCCATAGTTTGGCTTTCAGTTTCTCGGCGTCCTGCTCGTAGTTATGTTCAGTCCAAATATCGGTATATGGCTGGATACCTCCGCTGCAGATATTTATCGGCCTGGTCGGGTCAATCAACTTTGTGATTTTGTACAGGTCCTCGCAGAAACGCGGATACTGAACATTGTCCGGCCAGAATTCCTCATTCATTGTGGTCCACACTACGATAGAAGGATGATTCCTGTCTCTTTCCACAATCTCTGTCCATTCAGCGAGGAAATTCCTTGCTACCAGCGGATTGTTCGTATCCATTCCCCAGCTTGAGGACTCGCCCCAAGTAATATAGCCTAGTCTGTCGGCCCAATAATGGAATCTCTCCTCAAAGACTTTCTGATGAAGTCTGGCTCCATTGAATCCGGCCGCCATAGAGAGTTCGATGTCGTGCTTCAATGCTTCGTCAGACGGCGCAGTCCATTGGCTTTCAGGATAGTATCCCTGGTCAAGCACAAGTCTCTGATAGAAAGGCTCATTGTTGAGATAGAAAATTTTGCCGTCAGTATGGATCTTGCGCATACCAGCATAGGAAGATACATTGTCAATCACGTTTCCGTTCTTGTCGAGCACCTTATACTGAACGTCATAGAGGAAAGGAGATTGCGGTGACCAAAGTTTCATCTTCTTGACTGGGATGACAAGGCTCGAGCCTGATTTCGCATCGGCCGATACACTGCCGACTGTCTTGTCGCCGTCTTTAAGGGTGATTTCTATTTTAGTGCCGCCTTCAGCATAGAAAGTCGGCTCGAACGAAATCTGCTTCTGATCAATGTCGGTGAACACGCGCACGGTCTTAAGCGCCTTGTCGGCAACAGGTTCCATCCAGACAGTCTGCCATATTCCTGTGGTCCTGGTGTAATCGCAATCGTGTGAATTTGCCAGCAGGGACTGCTTGCCTGCGGCCTGAAGACCTGATCGAAGGTCGCTCTTGGCATAAACGACCAAACTGTGCTCTCCCCCGTCCTTCACGAAAGGAGTAATGTCGTAGGAGAATGACGACGTACCGCCGAAATGCCGGCCGACGAATTTTCCGTCGATGAAAACGTCCGATTCATAATAGACTGCACCGAAATTCAGCCTTACATTGCGTCCTGTCCACGCCTGTGGCACTGTAATCTTGCGCTGATACCATATACCGGTGACAAAATCCTTATACTCCACTCCCGAGAGTTTGCTTTCCGGAGCGAACGGCACTATGATCTTGCCGTCAAATCCGTCACTTGAACGATATCCTTTCTCCAGTCCGACGCTGTTGAGATCGAGCGTATATGACCATTCGCCATTGAGATTCACCCATTCAGAGCGCTCAAACTGAGGACGCGGATACTCCGCACGCGGTACTGCGACGGAAGTCTGCTGGTTAAGACTCATAAAGAGTCCCACTGCGGCAGCAAATAAAAACCTGTTGAATTTCATTTCACTTTATTAGTTTTAGAATCAATCCATTATCTTTAATAAAAGGCTACCAGCCTCCATCATATGCAGTCAAACCCCTATTGTCCGACATCCAACCCCTCTGGTGCAATAGAGCACTGGAGCTCACATTCCCAATATCTAACGAGTCGCACCGTTCCGCGTCAATAATCTTACGGCCTTTCTCCCGCTAGCGGCTTTCCAGACATAGTCAGCGCGATTTCAGAACGTTAAGTTATGAAAAATCCGGGAAACGGCAATCGTCCCCGGATTTAACTTCAGCAGAAACATCTGTTCTTGCGCAAAAATCAATTATACATTTTGTATAATACAAAACAGATAGTATCTTTGTTTTATGAAAGAGAGAAACTACATATCGAATCCTTTTGTACTGCAACCGTACGTATCCAAAGAACTGTTTTGTGATAGGAAATCCGAGTTACGCGACATCATATCATATATCGAAAATGGAGCTAACATATCGCTGATTTCTATGAGAAGGCTAGGCAAGACAGGCCTCATATTGCGAGCGTTTGATGAATTGAAAGGCAAAAAATACGGTTATGATACTATATACGTTGACATCTATGCCACAACTTGCATAGAAGATTTCATTTCCACCCTTGCTACCGCAGTGATTACCACTAAGAAAGAG
>CAVKAQ010000097.1:0-8471 GCA_963654225.1 Butyricicoccaceae bacterium
GGGCAAATGTGGTCAATCCATCCAATTGTGTATTGACATTCCACGAGTTATACAGAGGATTGCCTATCTTCGCAATTGGCGGCAACTGCATTGGGTCTCCCACTATAAGACAATGTTTACCCAGGGAGATAAATGCGCTGATTGTTGTAAGAAACGCCTGCGATGCTTCCTCGATGACAATCAAGTCATAGGAAGGCAATCCATTCGCCCCCATCTTTTTCTCACTAAAGACGCCTGACAGGACATAGTTTGTCGCACAAATAAGTTCTCCCGGTGTTACCAGAAGGTCATTCGAAGCGTTCCGCACGCCTTTAATTTGTGTTCTCTCATCTACAGAGAGATTGGTTTTACTTACACGTCCGTCAGCCACGCATTGGGCAAGTGGTTTCTGTTTTATCAATTCCACCAGACCTTTATTTGCCATCGTGGTCACACACACTGATTTACCTGCCGTCAAATATCTTGAGACGATTGTTGCTATGGTGTAACTCTTACCAGTACCGGGAGGGCCTTGGACGATACAAACCTGTTCTTCATCAAGCGTCTTTTCTATAGTGTCCACAATACCGTCTGGGTTCTCGCCATCAAAGGCAAGTTCTTCTGGATGCCAGTCCTCATATTTCATTGCAGGCTCAAGGAAAAGATTGGCATCGTCCGGATTAGTATCCATATAGTTCACCATATTCCGATAATACTCAATCGGAGGGAATGGATCATAGACAATCACGGAAAGAGACTTACCTTCTTTCGTGGACTTAAGGAACAAATCGTAGAGTTTGTTACTAAGGCCGGAGCAGGCGACATAATCGTAGCCATCGTCTTTTCCGGTAACATAATGTATCGGAGTTATATCTGATCCGGCAGAATGATAATTGGGGTTGTCACAAAAATCCCCCCACTGGCAGGTCCATTCAGTAACTTTTTCGCCAAGCTCCTGCCTGGCGGCTTTCTTGATAATTGTTATAGACCTCTGGACCTTCAATCTCGGAGCCATTCCCCGTGGAAATTTGATAATAATCGTGCCGAGTTCCGATTGAACCCGTTCGACATATCCAAGAGAGAGAGCGTCTGTCTTGAATAGCTGGCTCATTGTCGAGTGATTCTTTTTCTTCTGATCATCAACGGCCTCCTTTACTTGATCAGTAAAGAAAGATTTATAGTTTTCAATCCTCTGGTCCATATCCTAATACATCTCAAGATCTTCGTCCTCATTACCGTCATTAGTCTCTGCCATGGCCCCAACATAATGAGCGAATACGGCATCCATATTCGTTCGGGCCGCTACACGAACAAGCGTATAGGCTGTTCCTTTAGTATTAGCCAGCAAGCTTGTGTACAATTTATTAACGACATCCACCTTCTCTTTTCCGGTTATCTTGATTACCACATCATCTTTCTGCACGAGCTTAAGAAACTCTTCCGCAGTGTTGATATAGTGGAAGTTCTTACCTTGACCATCCAGATAGACGCAGATTACCCATTGATTGTTGACCATCTTATTCCATACCGAAGGAGAAACGTACATAACGCCACGGGCAGCACTGCAAGCATGGACATACTTGCCGCTACTCATCTTATGTTCAGCGACATCATCTGCGTTTCTTATGAATTCAGCAAGAGATTCTTCCGGGCTTTCTCCAAGTTCATCCTGAAGATTGCGATAAAGGCGAAGCTGAGCAAGATAGTTGGTATCAGCAATTTGTTCAGGACTTATACCACATTTTGACAATAAGTCAAGTTCTTCTTGTGTGGCAGGAAGAGACTCCAATTCAAGCGGTGTGCCGTTAGACCTAAGCCTTTGCGTTTCCTCTTTTGTGAAAGGTCTGGCCGCCTTTCTTCGTGCTTGACGAATCCCTGTAGGACGAGAACCGACAGGCTCGTAATTTTTTCTGTCATTTGTCACATCGCCAATAGGGTCTCCCTCATCTGGGTCGAACTCATAATACTCCTCTTCAGGCTCCGGCGCAACTTCAGGGAAGTCAGTTGTGGCACCGGCATCATCATATTTATCTTCATCAGCCTCAGGATCTTTCCATTCAGTGCTTTCTTCTTCATCTTCCTCAGTAGGAGCTTCAAAGTGAGTATCTATAGCTTTAGCCTTTGTCCCATATGCGATTTTATTATCGTCACGGACGGCTGGAGTGTACTCCACTTCCGTCACCGGCTCGATGTCATTCTCGTCGTCATCGTCATCCGTATTATCTAATGATATTCGCTTCGGCTGATACTCATTGGCGGCTTCAATTGTACCATCTTCCTCCTCAACCTCATCAGTTACTTTTGGACCGGAATACTTTGAAAATGCGCCATCGTACTTGGCAAGTTCGGCAATATACTCGTTTGTGCGTAGACTGTAGTAATCCTCAATCAAGTCTTGAATATCCTCATCAGGATCAAGAATATTCTTGAACTGATCTTCATTCATAGAACATTCAAGATAGTCATACATTTCTCTCACGAAGTCAGTATACACCTGTTTTGTGCACCAATCCTTCACATAGTAGAAATCGCCTTCATTTGAGTAAAACTTCTTGTTTTTCTGGCTAATCATATCGTTGCCTTCATAGGTCCAAGAAATTGAGGAACAACGCCAGAATGACATCATAGCGATCTTCTCTTTGTACTTCTCAAATAACTCATTCCATTTGTTTGTATCTTCTATACCAGCAACAACAAGAAGTCTCCCTTCAAAATAATGCGCAAGGCTATCCTGTTCTCCCACCGGGTCAAAAGACATCTCATTTTCTTCAATGATATGAATCTGCATCATATTGCAGATTGAACGATAATCATCTTTATTCCAATGCGAGATATAGTCTGAATGCAGGATATATTCATTATCCCTAAAGAATTCGTACAAGGTCTTTGATTCGGGGGCGATGGCATAAAGTTCTGTAATCCGCCTATCTTCCGCCTTCCCGTTTTTCCATATAGCATCCTCAGAGTTACGGTACTCGCTAATAAGTTCGGAATACGAATCATCATAATCCTCGTTCATCCATTCCAAAATCTCCCGTCTCTTTTCTTTCCCCCTAATGGTTCTCAGAGCATTGAGTCCATCTTCAAAGGACAGCTGCTCTTTAAATTTTAGTCCTTCGATTAACCCATTTTTCCCATTTTCATCTACAGGGATTTCATCTGTAAGAACTTTATCTTCCCACTCTGGTATCTTCTTGATGACATAATCATTGAGCTCGCTTGAATATACATCTTCCGGAGCGTAAACATTTCCGGCCATAGTCGGAATGCATGGAACATTATCGAACTCATCGGAGTCAATTAGATCTTCAATAAATTCTTTATGTCTCAGAGCATACTCTGACCAGAAATATACCGCAAACTTGTAATTTGACAGGTATTTAATATCCTCTTTTTCAAATCGATAATGCACATTTAGGATTTTTTTTGCAAAGTCCGCAAACGCATTATTCAAATCAATTTCCACATATCTGTGAGACAAATATGTCAGACCATCTTTTATACCATACTTATCAAAAAGGCAGGATGTCTTGTACTCAGAGCTTAGTGTAAGTTCTTCCGGATCACAATAATTATCATCTACATCGAGCAAACGAAGTCTCTTTCGGCACTCGAAAGCTTTGAGCGTCTCTGAGTCTATGTCAATCAAGTCATCAATAAGACTCAGATGTACATCTACAGAATAGTCCTCCTCGCAGCCAGCATAAGCATTGAGTTTTCTCTCTTGCCACCCTACTACATCCTTGATTATAGTGCCTCCTACATTTTGTGATATGTCCAGCAATAATTTTTTAGCGTTCCTGCTCGATGCTGAGGCGGATGTAATTTCTTTATCTAATACTATATCCTTAAATGGCTCTTTATCATTCGAAATGTCAACAAGGATACACTCTTTAATTGGTGTAAATACTCCATCGCAAGTCTTGACACATATTGACCTCAAATTTTGTTTTACACTCTTTCTGTTATCGAGTATTTCTTCCCATCTATCCTGAATCTGATCATAATATAATCCAAGAAGGTTTGGTAATCCCTCTTCCTGTATCTCACCGATGTTAGGTATGATCTTATTGAATACAAGTTCTTCAATCGTAGTTTGGACTTCCAAATCCTTAAAGAAATCCACCCACTCTTTTATCACCGAGTTAGTATTACTTTCAAGATAGTCCGGTGCTACGAAAAGAGCACTTGGGGCATATTTCTTTACAATTACCTCAATGTCAGACGAGACTTGATAGGCATTTGAAAGATATATGTCGCTCGTTGTCACTTTATTCAATCGATAGTCGGCATCATCTAATTCTTTTACAAGCAAATAGAATAAGGAAAATTTAGAAATCGTTGATGGCTCTTTCGCAAAGTCTTTAACCCAGCGCCAGAACTCTACATTAACATCTTCATATTTCAGATTCTTATTGATGGAATCAGCCTGTTCAAGGATTATTTCTTCTAACAATAACTTTCCCGTCATTGAAGGAATCCCGAACTTCGTTTCAAAGAATGTCTTATATTCGGTGATTTCGTTGCTATCTTGATAATATGCTTCATTCAATGCATACATCAATTCATTATCAAGCCAATTTTGTTCTTCTGCATCGCTATAAATCTTATTCCTAATGTATATGTAGTAACTGTCTTCTGACAAAAAGCTTTCATCTCCATTTTTGTCGATTGAGGATACTTCATAGCCGCTAAGTGCATTGTCCTTAATTGCATCTCGATTTTGGAAAACAAACTCAACAAACGATTTGTTGGCCTCAAAGTCCTCAAGATTATTATTGATAGCTTCCTGATAATCAGAATTACATATTATTTTATCTATAACAATCTTATCAGCATAGTTTTTGACTCCGAAATGATCAAGAAAATACTGCCTGGCAACTTCATCATAAGATGAGGAAATGATGGCAATCCATGACCGGTCAAACCAAGCCTCGTCCCGCATAGATTCCACATCTTCTGAAGGAGCAAATATTAGACTGACATCCTTGAAATTTTCAATAATGCTCCCGTCTGAATCAACGAATGGGAAGTCCTTATAACTTTCTGCAAACCCTACATTGCGTGATAGGAAATGCATAAAATGTACTGAGGATTTAACATCTGACAGTATTGAACAAACATCATCCTTGTTGTCGCCATCGAGAAGAACATCATCGACAAAATCATCTGGATTGAAAGCCTTGAATTTATCTTTGAAGTCTTCCCAATCCTTATCCTGCTCACACAGAATTCGTGTTCTTAAAGAGAGCCGCCCAAGATAAGAATCCAAAGCTGTCAAGTCCTCATAATAGTCATCAACTGAATAATATAGGTCTTCTGGCTTGTAAAGTCCGTCACTTTCTGCTAAGAATATTTGACTATCATCGAAATAATCGACCAGGTTCTTCTTTAATAGAAATTCGAGGAATTTATCATTGTTGTCATGCAAAGCAAGCCACTTCTGAAATGCGTCCTCTTCTACAGCATCGTGCAAAACGTCCTTATCGTACAGTTTGTCATCACTATGGTACATTGCCAGGAATGATTTGATTCCAGGCATTAAAGTCGCCCTGCTATAATTTCGCAAAAGAGGATGTGGGAAATATCCATCCAAGTTCGATAATGAGAGTATATCATCGTCAGACATTATGCCGGCACACGAGAGTCCAGTCGTGTCATAAATCACATCTGAGACCGATTTAAATGCAATCTGTTTGTCAATTAACACAGGGACTATCTCGGAATTTTCCAACAGAGATTCAAATCCGTTCTTAAAATTTTCTATAAAATCCTTATACTTCTCATCCGTCTCCTTAATACACTTGTCAAAGTCTGGGACAAGCGAGAAGATAGAGTCATAATCGTAGCTCCCGCTTTTTATGAGGTCTTGAATCCAGCAGAAAAACTTCTTCCCGGCAATTTTGGCAAGCTCTAAGTTGAAATTAGTCTCGTCCTCATCCTTTAGATAAACCTCCCTTTCTATATCATCGCGGTCACCTTTCGGAATCATATCAGTATTGAGAAGGAAAGGGAATCCCCATGACGCGCTTGTTGGCAGATAGCAATACAGATGAGCATTTTCAACAGGCAACAACTTTCGGCCCTCTTTCCTGCAGGCAAAAGACACCTTAGTTCTGTCAAAGTCCTTATATTTTTCAGGAATACGGCTTTTACCGGTCTCAATATCCTTATTGACAAGCTTTTGGAATTCCTCATCAATGTCCTGCTCATAGTCACCTATAACCCACCTATCCTCATCTACAACGCAATCCCTCACGAGTTCATCTCCAATATACACTTTGACTGAACGGACATTAGGGATAAACAGTATCAAATTTGAGTCTTCAAACACCTCTTTGAATAAGTTCTCGTAACTTTTTCGTCCATAGTGCAAAATTGACGGATTATCTGGGCGAAGCGCAATTTGTACCCTATATTTCTCAATAGCATCTGGTGATGCGATTACAGGTAATATTTCTTTCGGGATTTCGTCTGCACCGGTCCAAATTGGCAATATTGGCCAAGGAGCCTCAAGACGTTTGATTGCCTTTGCTTTCTCTTCAAATCTAAAAGAATACTCTCCTGTACGGATATAGACATAGTGGTTATTGAGAAAAACTGTCTTGAAACCAATCCCCTTATACCCGATAGTTTTTTTATTCGCTGACTTCTCCTTTTCATTTATACCACATATCCCGGATATGTTTCTAACATTGAAGTAATCCCCAGAATGCATAAACACCAGGTAATTGTCCAATATTCTGAACTCCACATCTACAGGAACCCCCTCTACCGGATAATCATTGGCATTCTGCAATAATTCATAGATAAAAGTTGATTCTTTAGCACTCAGTTGCTTGCTAAGAGTATCAAGAAAATTGGTAGAAGATTCAAAATTTTTGGATTTGTCATTGTATCGATCATTGAACAGTTGTTCAATAAACCATTGCGGGCGTATTTCCTGTGGTCTGAAATTGAAGTCAATATAAATCTCATACGGATTATTGTCGTCAGCTTCAGATAACTTCCAATTGAAAAGATAGTAGTTGCCATCCTTCAACTTAGGTATGGAATTCCTCAACCAAAGAGCAATTGGATTCTTAGCTTCATCATTGGGATAATATGGAATCTTTGCAAAATTCGGTTTTCTGATATCATCGATAGAAGAGTGTCCAGACTTCTCATCATAATGATAAAGTCCAATGAAATTACAATTACTCACTCCCCAATATTCAAAAAGTTCCTGCTCCTTATCCGAATAAACATCTTTGCCTTTTTCAAGACGCTTCTGATTATTCTCCTTACGTAAACTTGCAACTTTGGATTGAGATTCAGGATTCAACTTCACAAAAGAATGTACATCAGCTTTAAGCAGATATAGATTTCCAATCTGCTCTCTAAAATCACGGGGAGCAAGAACAAATTCTATCTTGTAATCGCCATAAGGCAATAACTGTTTTAAATTACACGTTATCCATTGTCCATTAGGGTATTTTAAAATCTTGCCCTGGTACTTAACATTGGAAATATATGACTGAACATCCGATTTTTTGGGATGTTTCCCAATTTTGCAATCAAAAATGAATTTATCGCATCCCCACCTTTTCTGGAGGAGTTTGATAATATCGTCATCGCTGACATTAGTATTGTCATTAATCATGTTCGGGTATGTTTAACTTGCCAAGCGCAAATTTACTAAAAAAGACTGAAATAAACCGGATTACACACAATATCTAAACCTTTGCTTTTCAAAAGATTAGTTAGTTTTACCAAAGTTCACAAATAAATAAAACACACGCCCGGGCAACTCTTCCCCCATTCCGCTGCGCTCCATTCCATCAGAATTGCCCTTGATGGGCAGAGAGGAACTGGAAGATTGCCGCACTCCGCTGCGCTGCGTGCGTCAAACCTCCAGCCTTCCATAAGTTCGCTGTCGCTCACAGACTCGCTCCGCTCGATTACTTCAAAGCGGTGTCGGTCACGAGGCCGTCGCTTCGCGAGACCTCGGCACCGACCCTGTTAATCCGCTCCAGTCGGGCAAGACTGTGGCCGTCCTCCGCATTCGCTCCGGAGACCACAAACTTGCTTTCCGACTTCCGCATTCCGTGCCTCCGAATCAGTTTTGACAACGTGCGCAACGAAAAGGCGGTCTGCTGCGGAGACTGAAGTCCGCAAGCGGCCATCAGACTCCTTGCAGGGTCAAAAGTCTCCTCTATGCCGGCTGCGCCGCCAAGAAGAGACACGGCGGCTTCCGCCGCCGGAAGAATAAAGAGGAATAGGTGTCGAGACAGCGTCCTCCGTAGCCTGCGTTCGTCCCTCACTCCGGCACTCCGTCCGCAGACTCGACCCTTCCGTGCCCCACCGCCCCACAGGGCCATAATCCGGCCCGCTCCGGAAGTGCGGTGAGAGGGTAAGTGCCTCGTGGGACGCATCTTAAACATAACGTATCGGGATTGTGTATTCTAAGACTTTTCCAAGGAATACACCTTCTTTTTTGTGTTATTTATAAC
>CAVKAQ010000098.1:0-8402 GCA_963654225.1 Butyricicoccaceae bacterium
ACTTTATCTCCGTTTCGGAAGAATTTTCAGATTTTCCGTTCCGCACTCTCGAAGATTTTTTTCCGCCGCCGACAACTGTCGTATGAATGAAAACCCGATAAGGGGTTTCCGCTTCGATTCTTGTTTTGATAAGCTGGACCTTGGTATGATGCACGAACATATAGCACCAGTCTGCATACAACGATAATTCTGGACAGATTTCATTTTTCTGTTCAGAATCATTTTTTGCCATTGCTATAGAACGAGAATCTGTACTATCCAGTTTCATCGATGCCCGCACTATTTTATGTAGTTCTCGCCTCCTTCGGCTACTGAACCTGATAGGTTCAACAAAAAATTGGCAATCACAATAACTATAATAGTTTGAGAAGCAGTTATAAACGCTCGCTGCTTCCAGTTAGCATGGAGTGCAAATATAGCCAAATATAGTTAAAAAGCAAAGCCCCCCCCGAATATAATACGCTATCAATCAGCGTTTTATGAGATACACTCACAATTTTACAATAAAAGCATTCAGCGGTTCATAGGGCAGCTCTATATAAATCAATAATTTACAACGATTTTACAGTTTAACAGCAAAATAAATATTCAGGAATGTCATATTTATTCAAATGCCAAATCTACCAAAATAGGTAAATTGCCGGAGCGAATTTCCCCTTCGTTTTTGAGCGGAGGTCACTACCTCTTTTTGAGATTTGGTCACCAATTGATTGAGCTCAAAGAACTATGCGACTGACCATTTTTCAGTCACCCGCCACCTTCTTCTCAATATACTGCCGCTCTACCGGCGTCATCTTCATCTCAAGCGCATCGGACCAATACTTGCGCGCCAAGTCATCTTTGTCGATGGATTCATAATAATCGCCGACAGTATTGTAAGCATTGTAATACAGAGGATTAAGCCCAATGAAATAGTCTAGAGAATCTGAAGGTATTCGCCTTCCGCTGCGCTCCGCCGCCTTTATTACCGGCATCATTTTCTTGAACTCGAGAACGCCTTTGAAAGCATCAGTACCTACAAATGAGTCCTCCTGTATTTTCAAGGACTTCTCAGATACAGGCTCACTGAAATCGCTGGAGAGCACCTTGTTGAGATCATAGCAGACAAAGGCTCCGAGCTGCCAAGGTGATGTGGACACCCAAACCTTCCGTTGCTCCGGCTTGAATATAACCGAATGCATCGCCAACATCTGATTGACTGCCAGTTCATTGCAATACCCGACAGGCTCCCCGTCAACGCCTTTGGTATCACGCAGAATGTAAGCCGCGCGCTCAGGGTCAATTTTACCGAGCGAATCAAGCAGATGCTCGACTCTTTTGAAGCGCACCATACTGTCAGACATCTTGATATTTTCTTGATTCACAGGATTATCCCAGAACGTTGAAGACTGATAGTGGTTCGCGCACACTACGCGGTGTACGTTACTGTCATTGGCCGCAGGATCATACAGAGCCATTTCAGAAGGAGTCTTCTCGATGATTGCAGCGCGGCCGTCTTTTGCAGAACTGACAAGAATTGACTCTGAAACGAATGTACTATACTCACCGGCAATACTGTAGGCCTCATCTATCGTGGACGCATATTGCAGGATTTTCTTGGTCAGAATGGAGATAGGGGTCGCTGACATCTTCGGCGTCTCAAGTTTGGACGCGTTTATGGTGACAGTGAGACCTTCCGTATTCATTCCCGACAGAACGCCCAACATTCCCGGCCAAGTGACTGATACAAAAGGATATCCGGTATCAGGTTTCTCAAACAAGACCAGTTTGTTGCGTGCAAAATCCTCGCCCATATAGAAATCGAAGTTTCTTCCGACAATGAGAGACGAATCTGACGACTCACTCCCCCAAACCGCAAATGAAGTACAACCGACGAGCATATAGTCCTGCATTACGTGACCGATGTCGTGCGCTGAATGATATTGCATCTGACGCTCGTACGGGTCGCCGAACTTGTCCAAATCGTGAGTGCAGACTGTGGACATAGCCTTGATTTCCTGGCGATATTCCTTCGGCACGCTGCGCCCGAGACGCCTGTTGAAAATGGTGATGAAATAGCATAGAAAATCCCTGTATCCTTCGCTAGGAATCATCTCGAAAAGCTTGTCCGCAAATACTTTTTCCTGATTGCGGACCAGTTCCGGAGCAAGCTTGCCTATCGCTTCTCCGCGCTCGAACGGCGAACCGGACACCTTCATTTCCCACAAGCCCTCGGCATTGAGCCGTACTGCAGAGTCATTCCATCTGCGAAGCGAATCAGAGACCACAATTGCCTCTCCTTCCGCCGGAGTGAATTCCGGTTCCGCGAAGTCTGCCGAACCGTGAAGAATCATACAGAACAGGACTATGCAGACTGAGACTGCCAACGTCACAGCAACAATCCACAGCAATATCCTTAAAAGCAATCTCAGCAGTTTACGTATCATAACTTTAACCTCATTAAATCTTATACCATCATCTTTCCACGATGTTCTGCCCATTCATTGCCAGCCCATCTTTAACACCCTATAGCTCATATATATACAACTACACTTTTTTCGTTAAACTAATCGTTAATGTTCTTCAGAATATAGAATGTATTGGAAGTCAGACTGTCATTCGCACGAGTGGAAATCGACAGGCCGGCGCGGGAAGCCAATTCCGACATTCTTGACTCGGACAGGAAATGAAGACTGCCCTTTGTCTTGTTGAATTTCAGAATCTTGGTGGAGAAAACCTCACTCAAAGCTGTAACTTTCTGTCCTTCCGCGTTTTCTGAATTAGAATCGCGAATCAATATTATTCCGCCGGGAAGCAGTCTTGACGCGCAGTTTCTGACAAGAGACTCCTGCGCATCTTCGTCCAGATAATGCAGCATATCACTGATTACAAAGGCATTGCTTTCCGGCAACTCGGCAGAGGATGCGTCACCGGACGCGAACGAGAGATTCGGCAGACGCTTGAGAAGCCAACTGTTCTGCGCTATGTTAATTTTCTCCTCATCGTAATCGATTCCGAAGACCTTGCGCTGTGGATGATAGAGAGAAAGCATAAAGTCAAGCTGCCCCATACCGCATCCAATGTCAGTGATAGTGCCGTTCCGTGGCAGAACCGAATCGAAGTACTCATAATTGTGCTCCATTCTTGTCTTCACCTTCACATACCATTCTGTAACAGGGCCTTTGTATATGTAGGAAGACTCCAGAATCCTCGCGAAATACGGATTCTTCGCACTGTTCCATTCGTCGCAGAGAGCCTCGTAACGGTGTCGTATCATTGATGCGACCTCAGCAGTAAGCGAATGATAATCTTCGCCTGCAGTCTCCACCGGCGGCAGGATTTCCGTAATGACTACGCCCTCCATCATATTGAATCCCTGATGCTTAGGAACTGCAAGACAGTTGCCGTAGAATACGACAGGTATCACGGGAGCACCGACTTGAGATGCAAGATAAAATGCCCCTTTGTGGAATCTGCGGATATTTCCGTCCACTGACCTCGTACCCTCCGGGAACACTGCCAATGACCAGCCGTTCGATATGTCGTCGCCTATCTTGGACAAAGATGTCTCATATCCCTCCGTACGGCTGTAATATCCTAAATATCTTGATATTGCACTGAACAGCGGAGACTTGAACACCCAATCCGCCGCCATAAATTTCACCTTCGGGAACGTAGCCAATATCATAATGATGTCAAGCGAAGACTGATGGTTGGCAACAATGACACCGGACGGGCCAGTCCATTGTCTGATTCTCTGTCCGTCAGGACCGATTCTGCGGGTCTTCAGGAAAGGAGGGAAACCGACGAGCCACCTGCAAGCCCTGTGCAGAAGCCACGATATGGCAGTCTGCTTTCTGTCCTTGCCTATAGGTACAATGAGCAGCAGGAAGCCTATAATCAAGATGACTGCGCTTCCGACTATTGCCGGAACATAAAAAACTATGTCACGCAATATCGCCCAAACAGTGTATGGAGGACGTCCCTTGTCTGTCGGACGAGTCACGAACGCATTGAATATCACAGGTTCAGCAGTATATGCGACAAGCACGACCGCGAGCATACCTAGTATGGTGATAAGGGCGATGGAATGGAGGGCCGGATGTTTCGCGAAAATGAGAGCGCCGATGCCGACGACCATTGTGAACGAGGAGAAGAAGATGGCAGTCTTGTGGGAATCAAGCAACTGCTTGCCAGTCTTGTACTTATACAGCAGGCCTTCCAGTATGAATATGCTGAAGTCGTCTCCCATGCCGAATATGAACGTGGAGAGTATGATGTTCACGATATTGAATTGTACTCCCAGAATGCCCATTATGCCTGTGATGATAAGCCAGCTTATTGCCATCGGCAGGAAACTCAGAAGAGCAAGTTCCAGTCTGCCGTAAGAAAGCCACAGGACAAAGAATATGAGGAATGATGATATGAAGAGAATCAGGTAGAAGTCATTGTTGATTCCTTCGGCAGCCTTTGTAGCGAAGTACGACTGGTCAAATATCACAACATCCTTGTCATCAGTAAAATGGCTATACACATCGTCAAGGTTATCAAGTTTTATACGGACCTGAGTGATAAGCATTTTCAAATCATCAGACGAACCGCACCAACTCTCGAAAGCGGCAGGAAGCGAATCGCCTCCGAAATAATCCAACGGCTCCGCATTATGTATAAGGCTCTCTATTGACGAGTCGAAAGCATCTTCCTTGAAGCCATATTTCACGGCTGCAGAATGCAGATTTTCTTTAAGTTTTGCAACTCTTGATTCGGTCCACAAGGCATTCCAGCGGGACATCTTCGCCTCTTGTTCAGATTCTCCGCAAATAAACGGACCGGCATCAGCATAACCTGCTATAAGCCCAGCTGATTTCAAGCTGTCAAGTCTTGACAACGTGGTTCTATATGCGCTGTACGCATCATCAGACGTCTTGCCGACGCTCACGAACATCACTGACTTGGTAGAGTCATTTACCTCAGAAGTGAGAATATGCTCTGCTTCGACGAATTTAGGCTCCCAATATGTCAAGGCGTTCATATCGCTGTCAAAGCTTACCTTGAAAGACATTACCGTACAGACAATTGTAATGATGACAAGTGCCCAGAGAAGCCATTTATTCCTGTGGAACGGATATGCGCTGAATTTCTCGATGGAGCGGAGAATCTTACCCTCACGCAGATCTTCCTGGCCTGCAAGGAATTGCGGAAGAAATACGAGGCAGAATATCATCGTGCCGACAAGTGTGAGCGAGGCGAAAAGACCGAAATCCTGAAGCAGTCTGGAAGATGTAAACAGGAGGCCTGCAAATGCGCCTATGGTGGTGACGCTTCCGATTATCATCGGGTCGCAGATCTCCTCAAGAAGCTGAGGGACAGTCCTTACGTGGTTCTGATGCGCAAGCAGATGTATCGAATAACTGAGCGCGACTCCCATAATTGCGGCGCCAGCGCCCACGGCTATCCCCGAAATGCTGCCCTGAATGAGCCAGGACAGAGCCAGAGCGAATATCGCCCCGTACATCACCGGACACAATATCAGGAATATGGAGCGCTTGCGTTTGAACACCGCGAGTATGAACAAAACTATGATTATGATGGCGACAATGGAAGTGAGATATGTGTCCCGCTTGATTTGACGGGCATTATAGACGCTCATCGCAGGACCGCCGAAGTAGTGTATCTCGACCGTCGGAAATTCTGCGGACAACGTATCGACAGCACTATCCAAAACACTGACCAACTTGTCATTAGCCCCAGTCTCTCCCGAAGAGAATTTCGTCTCTATGAATGAAAGAAGAGTCTTCCCGGATGGAGTGAAAACGTGCGACATCTTCACATTGTAGTCTGAAGACGGATTGAGTTTCACAGTCTTTGAGAGTACTCCGCCACCTATTCCAAGCGGGTCGGACATAATGTAATCCTTCATCGCGAAGCCTGCAGGAGAAATCAGATTGACATAATCATTTCTGACTGCCTCATCCACTGCCTCCTGAGAATCCAGTTTCGCAAGCCTTTCATAATCAGCATCATCCATAAAGACCGGCAGATGTTTGAGAATAAACGAGATCATTCCCGAAGTCTCATTCTGCCCGATTTGCCCGATATAGTTGTCTATCAGATTAGCATTCTTTTCATTCCCAAGTATTTCTCCGAGCCTGTCCGATGCCATAATCATTGAATCGACAGCAGATTCCGGGGCGTCAGCGTCGAACATAACCACAATTTTGTCGCTCACTTTCAGATGTGAGAACACGTCAGCCATATCGGCCGTATCCTTGGAGGACGGGAAAAACGAAGTGATGTTCTCCTCAAAATTTATTCTGGAAGCCATCACGCAAAGCACGGCAAGACTCAGCAGCATCGTGCTCCAGAATGTCACGCGATGATTTTGGAACCAATTGTAGAGAAGTATAAAGAGTTTGGACATAATCAACGGGATTCTTTGTTTTTAGTTCGGCGGAATATGGAAAGCAATGCCATCGAAACGAGCCAGAAAAAGCCGGCCAGAGCTATGCCGAAAACGATGCTTCCCAGAATATACTGCACGAGCATTCCGCCGACAGAAGCAAGTGAAATCTGGTCAAACGGCACCAAAACCGGCTGCCCGAGCATCTTGCAACCGGTCCAATAACTTCCGAAAATGAGGAACGGCATTATCGGGGGGATGCTTATGTTTGACGCCACGAGCGTAATGATTTTGTTGAGTTTGAGTATATGTGCCAATGCAAATGCGCAGACCATCTGGTAACCCCAGATCGGAAGCACACCCATCAGCACGCCCAACGCTATGGCAGAAGAAATCCTCGCGTTACTCTCAGGAGAATGTATTATGTTGTTATCAATAAACAACTTGACATTGGCCCACGTAAGTTTCTTGAAGAAATTGACAGGCCAGCGCCAGAAGATGCAGTACAGGACAAGCGCCGTGTTGAGAATGCTGATTTTGGTAAAATCCCTGAACGGCTTGAAATGGGAAACTCGTTCTCCTGCAGGAGGATAATAGACATTGACCGGGACATTCTTGACCGGTGTCCCTTTCCAGGCCGAGAACACGAGAATCTCGAGTTCAAATTCATAACCACCTGTAAACCAATGCGAGCCCAACGAGATGTTCTGCAACGGATACGCACGATACCCGGACTGCGTGTCTGAAAGTTTGATGCCGGTTTCGAGTTTGAACCAGAAGTTCGAGAATTTGTTTGCGAATGTATTTTTGCCCGGCATATCCTGCGCCTGCAGATTGCGTGCGCCAACGAAAAGCGTACCGGGTTCTTTTTCAATATGCTCCGCAAACACCAGAATATCCGAGGCAAAATGCTGGCCGTCAGAGTCTATACTGATGGCATAATCGAATCCGCGCTCTCGTGCGAATGACAACGCGTTACTGAGAGCGACTCCTTTACCCCAGTTCCACGGATGGGTAAGCACAGTGATTTCAGTGCCGAATGACTTGAGAATCTGCGATGTAGCGTCTGTGCAACCGTCATTTATCACAATCACGTCATCACAATACCCGAGAACATCTCTGACAACGGATTCCAGCGTGCCGGCATTGTTGTATGTCGGCATAACAACGCAACAGTTCAATTCCTTGAGTTTGCGCCTGCAGTTCTCTGTCACTATGTTTTCGTTCTTCTTTGTCATCGCGTTATGTTTTCACTGACGCATCACAATCAATATAGCGCTTTGCGTATCTTTCCTGCCAGGAACGAGGCAAAAGCCTTATTCTCAAGAAATTCCGCACAGGAGTTCATCGTATATGCATCTTTTGAGACTGTCATATCAAACACTGTCATACCGAAAACAGTCGTGCCCAAAGCCCGGTAAGAGCCGTCCGCAAGAGGCTTTGCCACAATTATTCCCGACATCTCGCGTTTTCCGAATTTCAGGGTATAGGACAACTGACGCTGCGCATCAGTCGATTTGTTCTTAGCGCTCTTGCATTCAGCCGTGTAGGCAGGGTCAGCAGCATCTGTCACGCCGGATGCCACTGATACCGATAAAGAATCACAGGTACCGGAAACCGATGAAGACTCTGACGTAGCCGATGCTTCCGGAGTTGAAACTTCTGAAATGAGGAGTTTCGGGAAGCAGGAAGCGACCAGAATCATCACGCTAGCGGACGTCAAACACAGATGCAGGAATCTTTTCATTGAATTTGTTGTCTGTGAATACATATCCGGTATAGTCTTCCGCATTCTCGTGCATAACCAGACGGACTACTGACATATCTTTGCGGCTCAGGAAAATCTCCATTTTTGAAATGTAGTTCTGCACTTCCTTTGCCAGCGGTTCGATTGTAAGACGGTAGTCCGATGCGGATTCTTCAATCTTTATCTTGAAGCCGGAGCCCATCTGATTGATGTTGCCGGTCATACAGGCTGTGATGAGTGAGCTCATCTGATCCATCATCGGATTGCCCTTAGTGC
>CAVKAQ010000099.1:0-8245 GCA_963654225.1 Butyricicoccaceae bacterium
ATAATCAAGAGGCTCACTGCCGACTTTTTGCGGTTCTACACTTTTTCTTTGTGGCGGAATCAAAGGAATCAAACATGGGAACCGACAGCACCTTGCCAATCAATTATTCAGAGGAAAACATCAGGACGCTCGAATGGAACTGAAGAATATGGAAGCCAAATTGGGGAAAGATTTTACGCTAAATTACCGAATAAATTACCGCCTTGGGCTTCTTCCAAGTGGTACACTTTTAAAATAGAATAAGCGCGGAAAACAGGAAAGCGGATAGTTGTTGCATTGGTCTCGTATTATCTTATGAGGAAAGTGCTTAGTTATACCATAATGCGTTTCTTAAAGGTAGTAAAATCCTCCAGTCCGGTTGAAAGAAAGCAAATGTTTAAGAGTATATCTTGATAAGAAGAATACTTTAATCAGAAAAAAAATAATTGCATAACTATGGACCTACTTTTCCTTAACTCAGAGAAAATATTTTTTGACAAGAACGGAGTACTCCGGGAAGAGCCGGAGGAATCCCTTGATAAGCTGCTAAACAGCTACGAAAAATGCTTGAAGTCCTTCTCGGACTTCAAGCGCCGGGAGAAAGCTGCCGCTGCAAAATTCATACGTGAACGATGGATAAACAACATCGAGCCGAATTTCATCGAAGATAATGTCAGAAACTACGGTCACCGCACCTGGGCGAATGCCGAGTGGTCGGATATAACCATCGCAGTCGCCTCAGATATGACGTCACCGGGAGAGATTACAACAAAGAAAGCGGCAGGACCACGATATGTCGGATTCCAGTTGCCGGAAGATTTTATGGGAATCTGCAGATTTCCCAATCCCGCGAAGAAACTCGCGGACAAACTGATTCGTAAGATAATGTCTCACCCCCATTTCAAGAAAGATGGTCTTAAACTCAACATCGCCGGCAACAGCCAGATATCCCTTGACAAAGCGGGCATATCTACAGCTGCTGTCCGCAACTTTCTCGGGTTGGTCCTTAACAGACTCCTTAATGAAGGAGTCAGCTTCGACGAGATACGTTCAGGCGGGCAGACAGGGGTGGATGAAGCCGGAATCCAGGCCGCACAGCATCTTGGGCTGAAATGCAGCATCCTAGCGCCAAAAGGCTTCCGTTTGCACTATGAACAGGGTGTCGAGAAAAAAGGACGCAAGCAGTTCACGGACAGATTCCGCGAAACTTACATTGACTACGATGCCTGGTCAAAGGTAGATGGAAACGGCTATTTTGACTGGGGGCTGTCTAACTTCAACGAATTCAACGGCATCGATATGCTCGAATACGACATCGATCTCAAGATTATGCACATAAACGCACGGGGACAGAAGAAGAATGAAGCAAAATAGCAATGACTTCAACAGAAGCGGACCTGTAAGCAGCGCGATCGGAAGTCATCTGCAGCTTCGCTCATATCATAAAACTCCGGGCCAAGTGAGCGGAAAAAGGCACTCCTGTCTTCAATATCCCTCAATACGGAAACTTCTTCATAGTTCATATCAACAGCAACCAGCCAGTTTACCGTAACTGTTTCCTTTTCTTTAACCTCGACTGGAGCGTCCTTTCCGAAATGTTTTCTCAGATGCTCATTGATAATCTTGTCAAGTTCCCGATCATCATCTATTGTCGGTCTTTCTACCGCGACCGTTACCGAGTGATACTGCTTGAATCGAGCTTCCTGGAACTTGCCGGCGAGGAAATCTCTTCTCTTCGTCAAGTCAATGTATTCAGGTTTGTCCTTGAGTTCATCTCTCAGGAAATGGGCCATATTGTTTAGATACCATTCCCTTGTGAACCGTGAATCTTTCTCCTTTTTGATCTCCACTACCTTATACTCCGGGAATAATGCTTTCACGGCATTAGCCGCTGCCCGCTCGCAGGCCTCCGCAACGCCACAAATCTGAGGTTCAATCTCTGAAGCGTCATTAATGTAGACGTTCGGAGTTTCCCACTGTTCCATTCGGTCGTTATATTTTGCAAGTTCTTCGGGTGTAAGTTCTTCCAAAGCTACCTTTCTGATGACATCCACAGCATCTGCGATACAGATAAACCCCGCAGTAGGTGAGATTGTTGATATCAGGTAAGAGGCCCCGTTATCTATAACCCCCTTTATTCTCCCGGCATACTCTTCTTTCTTGATATCGTCAGGACTGGGCTCACCGTGACCGAACATTTCCATCACGTGTATCTGTGGCGCATTTGTCATAAAACGTATGACATCGTTCTTGCTGAAATTTTCCAACAGCATTAGCTATCTGATTATTTAGTTTTCCAATTTGATTCCATCGACATTGAAGGTCGCTTCGTGGTTGTCTAATAGTTTAGCCGTTCAGTTAGAATCCGTGCTATATTCTCATATTGAGAGTCGGTATAAACTTTTATGTCGCTATCAGTATTATCGATTACTTCTTGCAATTCTGATGAGCCTGGAACATAGACATCTTCATAATCTGCGGGGATACCCCTCAGCATTGCCGCAAGTTTTTTCTTCGCCTTGAAGCAACGTATAGTCATCGCATTGGTCATATCATCCCCCAAACCAAGGCAATCCAGTATCCTCTGGACATACGTTCTCCGAGGCTTCTCTCCTCTGAAATAGTAATCTCTGTCAGTATCTTCCGCATTCATCCAGAAAGTGAGAACTATCTGGTCTATAGCAGGAAGCTGCTTGAGCCCGCGAATCATTTCACGAATCTGCTGTTCCTTACCTTTCGCCGCGCCGAAGACATCCATTATCTCGTGAGGTTCAAATATGACGCCGGTGTCTCCGGACGACTTTGCCCCGGGCATTATTCCTGAGGACTCCGATGCTGTTCCCATTGCAGGTCTTCTTCTTTTGATCCCGTCGAAACGGTCAAGTTTAGTCTGCTCTTTTCCGAGTTCAGTAAGGACCTCGTTATGTACCAATTTGGACAGATAAGTATCAATTGATGCGTTGCTTGCGTTATTTGCATCATAAGTTGAGAATGCCTTCTCCAACGAACTGATTATGCCAATCTGCTTGACACTCTCGATATCAAGTCTGGGATTAAGAGGTCCGCGCTTGCTCACCAATGAAGCTATGGTGATGTCTGCATATTTCTTGGCCTTATCGTAGTATGAGCGACAAAACTGATTAAATTTATTCGACACGATCATAATTCCGTAATCTCTGATTCCTAATTGCGATTTATAAAGTTAGGCAATTTTCCTTGACAAATATCATATTTTCTAATATATGTCACACTGATGTCTTATCCGTTTTCAAGGAATGTATTTAGAAGCGTAGAACAACCAAAAACAATCAGAAATATCCAAGCGTAATCTTTTAATTATCAGAGTGCTTTAAGATTTAACACTTTTCGGCTGCTTTTTGATGCTTTCCAAAAATCCACATATTTTTGAGACGTATTTCTGACGTGGAGAATTTGCGGAGCTTGTTTTTTGTCACACTGTGCAGAAAGCAGACAAGGGTTTACAACCGTTTACGATGAGCGACAGTCTCCGCCCTGATATGCAACGATAGTCACATCATGCAGAAAGGCGACAACGGTTTACTGCCGTTTACATCCGTTCACCATTTCAGGGATAGACAGTTGAGGAATGAACACGTAAACGATAAAGCAGTATGAAAGCAACCAGAAAATGCAGTTTTTGCAGCAAGCCCTTTGTAACCCGGAGCGGAATGCAAAGGTATTGCAGCGAGGCTTGCCAAGCGGAAGCCAAGCGAGCCAGAGCGGTGCAGAAGAACCACCTCTTCAAAGCCGCGCAACCCCTGATGGAGATACAGCATCAGGAGTATCTCACCTTTTCCAAAGCAGCCACGCTCATGGGCTGTTCCCGGCAGTACATCTATAAACTTGTAGCCCTCGGCAAGCTGAAAGCCTCACGCATCAGCAATCGCATGGCATTCATCCGCAGGGCAGACATTGAGCGGATGCTGGAGGGCAATCCCTACCACCGCATCCTGCCCGGCAGCACTTCCGCACCGAAGAAACCCACTTCATCCTCCAAGTCTGCCAAAAAAGAAATAAGGGAAAACAAGAACGATGAAGTGTTGGACTTCTATTCGGGTGAGGAAGTGATGTCCCTTTATAAGGTCAGGCAGTCGTGGCTCTATACCTCCGCCAAGCGCAACCATATCCCCATCTGCCGCATCGCAGGAAAGAACTATTACAGCAAGAGGCACATTGACGAGTTCTTCGGTGTGTCTGCCGATGTCAGTAAAATCACCGACTGGCTCCTGACCGAAGAGGCGGAAGAACTGTTCGGCATGAAGCCCTCCGCACTCCGGGCATACGCCTACCGCCACAAGATACCGACCAAAAGAGAATACGGACGCACCTATTATTCCAAATCCCATCTGGACGAACTGCGCAGAACCGACCTCGTGAATGATGAACGCTACTATACCATGGAACAGGTACGGCAGATTTACGGGCTTTCTTCCGCCAACATCAGCCATATCGTCAAGGTGAAACATATCGAAAAGGTAAAAGTAGGTGTAAAGAACCTGCTTCTGCGCTCCGATGTGGAGCGTGTCATGGCGGAGAGGAACCAGCAACCGTGAATAATCTCCATTATCGGGGAATTATCTCAAAATGATTGCCCGTGACGTTTTCCACGGTTGTTTCACGTTGTTCCTTTGCCCGAAAAATCCGGGAAACACCCACAAACGTATTATCAATTAATTTGGAACCAATATGAGCAAATGCAAGACAGTGACCTTGCGCAAGGCGGTAAACGGCATCATCCGCTTGGCGAGGGATTATTATAAGGCACGTTTCGATACGGAACAGGTATCTGACATCAAGAGTGCCCTTGACCTGTTCGGGGATGACAGGCAGTCACACCGTGCAGCCGGGGATTTCCTGTATTTCACCGCCAAGCAAAAAGGAGGGCTTGACAACCGGGAACAAGTCAAAGCCAGACGGGAAGTCGATAATGTGGTGGAGGGGAATTATGACCAACAGCAGAAGAAAGGCTTTTCGATGAGAAGATAGCATATGTAGTCAGTAAACGAATTTAGAATAAGGAATAGAATTTTTATTTTCACATAAAATCTATTCCTTATTCTATATGACCCACATAATTGATTGGTGAAATTTATAAAGTTTCCTTATCACACGTACCTATGCCCTTTTTATCTGCGAATATTTATCTTTTTCCGGTCAATACAGATATTTGTAACGATATATTTTCAATGTCATCAAAGACAATTGTTTGGAAACCTAATTGTTCAGCTGTTTCAATATTGGTGGGATTGTCGTCAATGAATAACGTGTTTTCGGCAGTCAGTTTATATCGTTCAAGCAGGATTCTGTATATTTTCGGGTCGGGTTTGATGACCTTTTCTTCATCAGATACGACGATACCATCGAACAGTTGGAAAAAATCATACTTGGAGTATGCCAATGGGATTGTTTCAGCCGACCAATTTGTCAAGCCATAAATACCATACCTTTCCCCTTTTAGGCGTTTCAGCAATTCCACACTTCGGGGAAACTCACCTTTCAACATGCACTCCCATTTGTCTTTGAACATCCGTATGGGTTCTGCATATTGTGGATGCTGCTCCTGCAACAATCTGACCCCATCTTCAAATGAGCGTCCCTTGTCTTGCTCGGCATTCCAATCGTCAGTACATATATGGGAAAAGAAATATTCCATCTCCCTTTCATTCTTAAAATAAGTACTTTATAAATATCTTGGATTCCAATCCATTAAGACCCCTCCGAAATCGAATACAACGTCCCTAATCATTTCTGTAACTTATACCGTTATTTCTACATAATTACCTTCAGGATCGGCAATGGCACTTTCATAATATCCATCACCTGTTGTCCTCGGTTCACTCAATACTGTGTAACCGTCTGCCCTTAACCGTTCGGTAAGTCCATTCACCGTTTCGTGGTTTCCCACGCTAACGGCAAAATGAGCCAGACCTTTCAGATTGCCTCTGCTTGCCGGACTTTCCATATCGGGAATATTCATCAGTTCCATACGAGTTTTGCCCTCTCCGAAAGACAAAAAATAGGATGTAAACCTCTTTACCGGATTTACATATTTATCCCCACACATCAAGTGGAAATACTTCAGGTAAAAGTCACGGAGCAGTTCGATGTCGTCTGCCCAGATTGCGATATGTTCTATTCTCATAACTGGTCTTTACCGTTAATTGTTTCCTGTACTATTTTTTCTCAGCCATTCCACCCTGCGTAAATCTGGCAGATGCTTGATAGAGAAATTTTCAAACTTGGCTTTGAATCCGCCACCGTCCGGGCAAGCTCCCATCATCCCTACCATGACCGGATGATTGTCTTGTAGCCAAGCGTTGCGCATCATCGTGTATTCTTTATCATCGAAGGAGTAGAAAATCTCCACGGCATCCAACCGGCGTACAGCCTTTATCCACACAAATGGTACGGGCTTATCCAACGGTATAATGCTCCAGTCGCTCGTGTGATGGGTTACGACAGTGCTAAGATTGTATTTCCCGTCCACGAACTCGATACCCGCTTTTATATAATTTTCATGGTCAATGCGCAACATCAATCCCGACTGGTCAAAACGTGTCTCGTAGTCACCGGATATTTTTACTTTCACCTCAAATTCTCCGCCACGCAACGTGTACAGAAACGGAGCGTCATCCACGGTAAACCCGTAGTGGGAAATACGCCAGTAATCGGTTTGAGGGGTGACATTCATCGAAAGCGAGTTGTTTTCGATTTTCCATTGTTCCGGTTCATTGAACCACTGCATCTTGTCTAATGATTGCGCCAAGCAGCTGAATGAGGCGGCAATCATCACTCCAACTAATAATAACTTTTTCATTTTCATATATTTGTTGATGTTATAATTCTCGAATAACACGGCAAGGATTCCCAACCGCCAATGTTCCTGCCGGAATATCTTTGTTTACCACACTTCCTGCACCGATGACACAGTTGTCGCCTATGGTAACTCCGGGCAAGACACAAACATGCGCTCCTATCCATACATTATTGCCTATGGTAATCGGTCGTGCATATTCCAGTCCACGGTTCCTTTGCTCCACATCAAAAGGGTGTCCTGCAGTATAAAAACCACAGTTGGGAGCAATGAACACATTGTTGCCGAATTTGACTTTGGCTTCATCCAAAATGACACAGTTCACATTGGCATAGAAGTTTTCGCCAATCTCGATATTGTAACCATAATCACAAAAAAATGGCTGCTCTATCAGAAAACGGCTCCCGGTTTTTCCCAGCAACTTGATGATAAGTTCTTTCCTGCGTTCAGTTGCTGACGGAAGTAGATGGTTGTATGTATGGCAAATGCCTTTGCACGTCTGTCTTTCAGCAATCAATTCCTTGTCGTTGTTGGCATCGTACAGCTCACCTTTCTGGCATTTTTCTTTCTCATGTACCATAATAATCATTGTTTTTAATTACCTTTGCAAAGGTAAGGCGTTGTGACATAATACGCAATGATTATTAATAACCATTTTTTGTCAAATGTTGGATAGCAAAGATACACTGAACAAAGAATTTTCAGCACAATATTTTACGGAAGAACAACCGTATGAGGAAATGCTGAGCCGATATAAAGAAATAACTCGCAATTATGCACAAATGGAGAATGCTATTGCCGTATTGAGCGACTTACGTTCTGATGCAAGTTACATCTACTACGGTGGTTTTTCACGGATGCTGGGAATAGACAAAAACAGGAAAGAGGGTAAAGTGCCCTCTATTTGGGAGGAAGAAATCTTTCGGCTCATCCATCCTGATGATTTGGCAGGCAAACACTTGCAGGAACTTTGTTTTTTCCATTTCATCAGGCATCAACCCAAAAGTAAACGTGCCGATTATTATTTGACAAGCAAGCTCCGCATGAAAAATGGCGTGAACAGCTATATACCAGTGTTACACCGGATGTTTTATATTACAATTCCATCCAGCGGCACTTTGTGGTTGGCTTTATGCCTGTATAGTCCCTTATTGTTTGATATTCCCTCTAAATGCTTGATAATAAATTCCATTAATGGTCAAATGACAGAACTGGACAAACAGAATGACACAAAAATATTATCCGTCAGGGAAAAACAGGTATTGATACTGATAGACAAGGGGCTGACAAGTAAAGAAATAGCCGGAACACTCTCTATCAGTATAAACACGGTCAGCAGGCACAGACAAGAGATTTTAGGCAAGTTCCAAGTGAAAAATTCTATTGAAGCCTGCCGGATAGCAAAAGACTTAAAGATAATTTGAGTATCAG
>CAVKAQ010000100.1:0-8066 GCA_963654225.1 Butyricicoccaceae bacterium
TGTACAACATTCAATCTTTTTTCACCTCTCCGTGTCTACTTTAACGAGAGCAGCATGGAGATTTCGCACAGACCGGCCACCTTTCCGTCCAGAGTCCAGGCACTCTGGAAAATCAGCTTATGAACGCCCTCCTTTTCAATGGTGTAGCAGTTCGAACCCCCTGTTGCAAGAAGCTCCCGGATAATCTCCCGCGAGCGCTCGCCGTGGCAGTCGAAGAGGTTGCGGCCTATCAGATTGCCGCGATGACGGTATTGTTCGACCGCCCTGTCGTTCATATAGATGATGACCCCGTCGCTGTCGCACACGGTGATGGAGCAATTAAGCCCCTTTGCCCAATCGGGCACAACCTCAGATTTGCTCATATGTCTTTCTACATTTAAAATGTTGGTAAAGATACCTGTTTTCCGCGACATCGTACTTGCATAATGTAAGACTTATTCTTACATTTGCAGCATAGGAATCAGGAATATGGCCAGAACGGTTACTGTAACATTAGGAACGCACTACGATGCCTTCGTTAAAAGCGGCATCGAAAGCGGAAGATACAACAATGTAAGTGAGATGGTGCGTGCTGCGCTTCGCCGTCTTGAAGAAGACGAAGCAAGGCTTGCCGCGTTTTGCGCTGCTATTGACGAGGGGGATACCAGCCCGGATGTGGAGGATTTTGATGAAGATAGTTTCATCAGTGAGATGAAAGAGGGCTGGAGGAAGAATAATGGCTGATTTCGTATTGTCCGAGCGAGCCCGGAGAGATCTTGTAAACATTGGCGACTATACGGCGGAGAAGTGGTCCGAACAGCAAGCCGAACGCTACATACGGATGCTTTTAGCCGAATGCAAAGAATTGCCCGAACACCCTATGGCAGGCCGGTCTTATGACAGGTGGCGGACCGGACTGAAAGGCTATCCGTGCGGCAAACACATAATCTTCTATAGAGTGCTTTCCCGAAGCAGAGTCCGGATCGTCCGTATCCTGCACGAGAGAATGGACTTCCCGACGCACTTGTAGGAATCCAGACGGAACGGGTCTAATCTTCAGAATCAATCTGGTCATCGCTCTAGCGTGAGGCTCGCCTAACCCTGTCGGGGGTGCGAGCCTTTGTACATTGAGCATCTTGTTGGGCATATCCTTGTTCTGTCGAGGTGCAAATATAGTAATACTAGACCTTTATGCAATCAGTATAATTATTTTTCGTTAATCCACTAAAAAAATTAGGAGTTCCAAGAAATATCACTATATTTGCGGTATGAAACAGAGACTCACCGCAAAAGAAGAGGAAGTGATGTGCATCATCTGGGAATTCGGACCGATGTTCATACGCGACATCGTGGCACGGATGAAAGATCCGAAGCCCAACTACAACACCGTGGCCACACAGGTGCATTTTCTTGAAGAAAAGGGGTTCGTTGTCCGCCGTCAGATGGCCAACGCGTTCCAGTACAGCGCAGCCATCACCGAACGGGAATATCGTGGCATCGAGGTAGGGGAGATGGTGTCCAGATATTACGGCAACTCCTACATCAGACTCGTCTCGCAATTCGTGGAAGAAGAACGGATGGGCCTGGACGAGCTAAAGAATCTTATCTCAACGATTGAGAAAGGGGGTAAAGTATGAGCATCCTGCTCTTCATAATACGATGCGGAATTTATCTCGCGCTCTTCTACGCATTCTTCCTGCTGCTGATGAAGAACACGGACTTCTTCCGCTTCAACAGGGTCGCGCTCGCCCTCGGCACCGCCGCCTGCCTGCTGCTGCCGCTGCTGCGACCGGAGTTTCCGGCGGAAGGGGCCAGGATTGCGGAGACGGTGAACGCTGCGATTTATGCTGAGCTTGAGCCGATTGCGATAGCATCGGGGCAGGGGAGCGGCATTTCCACCGTCAGCCTGCTGCTCTGCATCTACGCGCTCGGACTGGGAATATGCGCCATTGCCGTCGCCATATCGTACATAAAGCTCGCCTCCGTCCTGAGAAAGGTGAAGCCCGTCAGGAAGGACGGCTGTCTGGTGCATATCAGCGACTCTCCGGCGGTATCATTCTGCTGGATGAGGCATATATTCATCAGCCGCAGCGACTTCGATGACAACCCCGCTATCTACTCCCACGAACTGATGCACGCGAGATTCCATCATTCGATAGATGTCGCCGCTTTTAGCCTTATACTTATCTTCCAATGGTTCAATCCTTTAGTATGGATGATGTGGGGGCAGCTGAAGAATATGCAGGAATACGAGGCGGACCGGGCGCTTATCGACAGCGGCATTAATGTGACTCAATATCAATTACTTCTCGTGAAGAAAGCCGTAGGGGAGAAACTCTTCCTGATGGCCAGCGGCTTCAATCATACCAAACTCAAAGACAGACTCGCTATGTTGCAAAAAGAAAAATCAAACGGCTGGTACAGACTGACTTACCTGCTGTGCATCCCGCTGCTCTCCGGAGCTATGATTCTCTGCGGCCAGAGTTCCGCCTCCGCCGTGGAGTCGAACGTGAAGCCTGTGATGGCTGAATCCACTGAAATACAGATAGACAGCACCGCCAAGGTCAGTTTCACCGAAATCGACATCAAACCGACGTTCAACGGAGGAAGCGCCAACGAATTTATGAAGTGGTTGCTGGACAATATCAAATTCCCTGAGAAGTCGGCGAAAGAAGGCGTCACCGGTACCGTCTATGTGCAGATGACCATTTCCAGCACCGGCAAAGTCAAGGACGTGAAGATTTTGCGCGGTGTCAACGAAGAGATTGACGCCGAAGTTCTCCGCGTCACAAACCTCTCTCCGGACTGGACTCCTGGCTACCACAAAGGGAAAGCAGTGGATGTCACTTACGTTTTCCCGGCAAAGTTCGCCAAAAAGTAAGCTCTTTATTGACAATGCTTTAAAGCCGTCTCCTCAGAGGCGGCTCTTTTCGTGTCGGTTTGTTACACAATTTAATGTTATGTTAAGTTCCGTACATACCAATTTCAATTTATGTATGGAAAATAAGGAAAAACCCTCTACCCCTGCGGCAAGTGGCCGCAAAATCAGTAAGGAAGAAATGGACAAGTACGACAAGAAATTGTCCGATATGTCCATTGAAATACTGAAGATGCCTATCAGTGTAGTCAAGGCGTTTGCCGACTACCTCATCAATGCAGTTAATTTCTCCTCTTGGGTTGCCGATTTGCAGTCCAAAGGACTTATGTATGATGTAATCTCCAAAGAAGAATATGAAGCCAAATATGCCAAGAAAAATGAAGACAATACCGATAACTAAAGATGCCCCTTTTCGTGGCGGTTGTCGTGCTGAATTCGATGAGGTCGATAACGGCATTATTACTGCTTGTCGGTTTGCTATGAATTATCTTATTGAGCATTCTGAATTCGTTGATGATGTTGACTCCCTTAAAATTTCTATGGTGTTCGGCAAGGAGTATCTACGTAGGACTGATAGGTATGACCGATTAACATTCACTTTGCGTAATGAAGATAAGTAAGGAAGATATTGCTACGATTATCCGAATCATTCGTGATATATGCATAGCTCTTTTGGCCGCGTTCAGCGGCACTATGATAGTGAGTTCGTGTGGCGTAACCACTCGTGCGTATGTTCATAACAATGCAGATGCCAATACTTCGATGTCCATTGTTGTGACCTCTCCGCAGAACTATACCACTACTCTCTCGCCAAGTGTTGATAGTACCTCCGTTAAAATTCATTAGTCCTATATGCACTAATCCTATCACAATCAGATACAAGAATGGCATCAATGCAGGAAGATGTGTTCAAGTGCCCTGCGGCAAATGCGCTCAGTGTGCAAAGAAGATTCAGAACGATTGGTACATTCGTATCTATGAGGAGTCCAAGAATTGGAAGTCCTCTCTATTTCTTACTATGACGTATAATGAAGAGTCCGTGCCGCATACTACTGACGATGCAGGCAAGGTCTATAATTCCGTATGTCGTGAAGATATACAAAAGTTTATGAAGCGACTTCGTAAGTCTCTTTGTGCTCGCTATGGCAAAGAATTCCGTGTCAAGTATTTCATATGTTCGGAGTATGGCCCAAAAACCCTCCGACCGCACTATCACGGAGTAATCTTCGGCCTTTCTGATAGCGATATTCCTTTGGTTAATAGTTCTTGGTCGCTAGGCTTTACCAAGATTGAGGTAATTCGCGGTGCAGGCTCTTTCAGATATGTAAGTAAGTATTGTTCTAAGCCCTCGGTGCTTCGTTATGAATTGACCGCTCCTGTGGAGAAGACATTTCGTCTAGTGTCCCAAGGTCTCGGAAAGTCCTATTGCTTGAATCCTGAAGTCAAGAAGTTTCATACTTCCGATATATTCGGCCACCACTACTATTTTTCAAACGGCTTCAAATATGGTCTGCCTAGGTACTTCACCACGAAGTTATTTACCAATCAGCAGAATTTGGAATACAAACGCCTAAAAGAGTTGCAGGCCGTGAAAGATTGGCGATTCCGTTTCGGTAGTTATGTTACCCTCGATAATCGTAGGATTCTCGTATCTACTCCATTTCAGTTGGCGCAGTCTCGTGAAGCAGATTACATTGCTAATCATCAGTCTGACGGCAATGATATGTTCCTTTTCAAAAAGTTTATGTCTAAATCAATTTTCTGATGTCAATTTTCAGTTCAGTACCCGTCAAAAAGCCGCGTATGTCGGCCTTTGACCTCTCGTACAACAATTATTTTACTTGTGATATGGGAGAACTCATACCCGCCTTTGTAATGCCTATTATGCCTGGCGATAGAGTTCAGTATGCCCCTACGTTCCAAGTTCGTTTCGCCCCTATGGTCAATCCGGTCTTTGCTGATATCTATGCAAAGGTAGAATGCTTTTTTGTCCCCTATCGTCTTGTATGGGACTATTGGAAGACTTATATTACCGATTGTCCCGATATTTTTAGCGATGATAAAATTCCTTCTTATGTTCCGTGTATAGTTCTTGGTAATGGTCGTGCGGGTCAGATTCCTACTTCTAATGAGTTAGACGCGTCTCGTCTTGTTGATTATCTCGGTGGCGTTGGTTTCTATCGTTATGTAAAATCTCTTGATGTTTGGCCTTCTGATAGCGATTTGTTCGATTTTAATTGTTTGCCTTTTCGTGCTTATACTCTCATATGGAATGAATATTATAGAGATGAGTTTATTGAACCTGCGTATAATTATGGTGTTAATGGAGATGCAGATAATAAATTTAATATTGGTTCCGGTAGCGTTGCGTTGTCTGAGTATGGCATTTTCCGCCGCCGTTGGCGTAAGGATTATTTTACTACTGCCACTCCTACTCCTCAGTATGGCGATACTGCTAGCGGTGTTGATGTTCAGATTAGTGGCACTTCCGTAACTAACCTTAAAGGAAAGTTCACTATCGCTCAATTCCGTGTTGCCAATGCGCTTCAGCGATTCCTTGAAAAAACCAATATCGGTGGCGGTCGATATAATGAATTTATATTGGCTCACTTTGGTTGTATGCCTACCGATGCTACCATTCAGCGGCCCGAATTCCTTGGCAGTGTTCTCGCACCAGTGCAGGTAATGTCTGTTAGTCAGACTTCGCAGGTTTCCGACGATTCTTCTAGTGCTACTAAAAATAATGTTCTTGGCTCGCAGGCAGGTCAGATGAGTGCCGTTGGTACAAAACTATGCTTTAGGCGTTCATTCAAAGAATATGGCGTAATTCTTGGCCTTTTCAGTGTGTTCCCGAAGCCTGTGTACTCTGATGGTATCAATAGGTATCTCTTTTGTGGCACTCCTTATAGTGATAGGTTTGCTTTTGGATTTCCTGAATTTGCAGGCGTTGGAGACCAAGAGATATATAAGTTTGAACTTAAGGCCGAAAGTTACTTGAATAATGGTAGAGAAGTGTTCGGCTATCAGCAAAGGTATTCTGAATTCAAGTTCAATAATGATGAAGTTCACGGAGATTTCGCGCTGACTGATAGCGGACTTTCGCAGTACACTTTTGCTCGCTTCTTCTCCGCTTCACCTAGTCTTAATTCAGATTTCTTGGAATGTGTCCCTCGTGCTGATTGCTTCGTACTTCGTAACTCTGACACATCTACTAACAATGTTAATCAGTGTTGGGTGCAGTTGCGTAACAATGTCAAGGCGATACGCCCTCTTCCGAAGTTCAGTACCCCGACCCTTTAATTTGATGAGTTATGAAAGAATTTGTTAAGATAGGCGATATTTCTTTTGAGGTTATACCCGAAAAATCCGATGTTGTGCCAAATCTCGCGGTTGATATAAACAAGTGTTATCAAAGTGGCGTAGCCCCTCCAGAGTCTGGTACTCTGGAGTATGATTCAGACGAAAACGGAGAAAACGTCTCGTTTGAAGATGCTAGCCCGATTATACCCGACAAGATAGCCGCTATTGAAAAATTGCAGTATTTGGAGAGTAAGTATAAGGAAGCCAAGGATTTAGCAGCCAAAGAAGCCGCTGCGGAAGCTGCGCAGAAAATGGCTGCTGCGTCTGATACCCTCAATGCCACTCAACCTACTGACAATCAACCAAGTGAAACGCAGGCATAGCCCTACTTGACTATTATTGCTAAGTGACACCTCGAAAGGGGTGCTCACTTAGTTGATTGTCAAACAAAAAATATGTTATGTTATGGGAATTATTGGTGATATTGGCGGTATCGCGCAGGCTGGTGCTTCAGTATTCTCCACTATCTATGGCGCAAAGTCCGCCAATGAGCAATTGGAAAAGCAGTTCCAGCAGCAACGCCAGTTGATACAAGAGCAGAATGAATATAACTCCTACGCCAATCAGCGCAAGCTAATGGAAGAGGCAGGCCTAAACCCTGCCTTGATGTATCAGAACGGCACAAGCGGTGCTTTGCAATCAGAAGTTGCCAATGCTCCGAAGATGATAGGACAAGGTGAAATGGTTTCCTCGGGTATCGATAAAGGTATTTCTACTCTGATGTCTATGGCTCAATTGAAACTTTTGGAGTCGCAGGCTCGTAAGAATAATGCAGATGCAGAAGGACAGGAAATTAAAAACCCTTATACTCGTGAACAGGTCGAACAAGAATTGCAGCAAGGTCGTGTTAGTAT
This sequence comes from Butyricicoccaceae bacterium, assembly GCA_963654225.1. Lineage (GTDB taxonomy): Bacteria > Bacteroidota > Bacteroidia > Bacteroidales > UBA932 > Cryptobacteroides. Next base: position 7,072 of record CAVKAQ010000100.1, read on the forward strand.
CGAACTTACAAAAACTAGTATTGATAAGTTGTTGTCTGATATTTCTATGGCTAATGCCAATGTGGCTGAGTCTGCTAGTCGTATTCGTCTTAATGCTGCTTCAGTTGATAAAATACTATCTGAAATTCCGAACAATGTGAAGCAAGGTATCATACTTGATTTGCAGCAGCAAGGAATTAAGTATAACAATGATTTGATTGCGGCAAAGTATGTTGCGCAGGTTCAAGAGAATTCTTTGATATCTTTGCGCAAGGCTCTTATGTCTGCCCAAATTCAGTCAACTGAAGCGTCTACCGCAAAGACAAAGGCTGATACTGATTTCGTCAATCTTGATGTTCTAGAGAAAGATTGGCGATATGATTACATTCAGCGGACAGGCCATACGCCCGAAGCGGGCGTATGGCAATCGCTTGTCGGTGCTTTGTCTAATATGTTTGAAGATAGTTTCGGCAATGCTATTGATTCTTTGTTGCCTCAGTCTCCGCAGTCTGACGGCTCTGCCGTTGGCGATAGTTTATATCTCGCTCGCCCTGCTTGGAAAGGTTCACCGCTCGATTGGTTCGTTGGCCGTCCTGCTGCGCGTGAACGCCAAAGAGTGCGTGAAGCAACTAAAAACAAATAAAATTAAAATTTATGTCTAAGAAATCTCGTTCTCGCGGCAGATTGAGCCGCAAAACCACGGTCAATGTTTCTCGTGGTGGTATCCGTCTTTAGACGGAAAGTAACACACTATATCGCGCGTGCGCGCGTTTCGCGTGCGCGTGCGGTTTAGTGTTCCCTTTCAAGTCTAAAGTACTTGCATATATGGATAAAATCCGTATATTTGCAGGTAGTTCTTTGACAACGCGGTCGTATGTCGTTAAAGTAGCCGCACAATGTTTATCTCTTTATGTTTAACAATGTGCGGAACTTACTACATAATACTCAATTGTGTAATGCAGTTACACAATTTATATTATGTTAAGTTATAGCTGTTCTCGGGCAAGGACCGGGTT
>CAVKAQ010000101.1:0-7609 GCA_963654225.1 Butyricicoccaceae bacterium
GCTTTGACACCGCCCGTAAGGTCGACAGTAAGCTTGTAGCCTTTGCCGGCCTTCAAATCATCCGCCTTTATGTTTCCGTTGTCTGCCATCGTGAATGCAGGAGATAGATTAACATCGGTAAAATTGGCCTTTTCAAACTCTCCGCCCCATCCTTTCTGATGGAACAATTTAATTTCTCCGCTTGACTGGCTCAGCTGACCCGGAACTGCCAATGTAAATTCATACACCTTAGGAGAAACACAAGCCATAGGATAAGCGCCGTCCTCTGTATTCCAGCTAGGACCGATGGCAGGCTTTCCGAAACCTGATCCGATTACCCATACACCACCGGTACCGTCACTTGAAAGCGTCAAAGGAGTTGACGCATCTTTCATAGGCTCAACACGGATGAACATATTCTTCGTGTCATAGGCCATCTGGTACAAGCCGTCAACTGCACGGAATGTCACTGCCTTGGTATCCTTGTCAACATCAAAGAAGTCTGGATCGAGCGACCAGTTGTCAACGTCAACGACATTGCCGAAATCCATCTTCTGGCCCTGTTTGTATTCAGCTACGGAAACGACTGACGCGCTGCCTGTAGGTGACACTTCCAGAGAAAGAAGGTTTGCAGTAATCTTGTATTTGCCCGCTATGCTGGCACCGAACGGAATAAGGTCAGACTTGGAATCCGAAAGTGCGGAGCCGTCCCAACCGAGAGTGATGACCTCTCCGTCATTGAACTTAGGAGTCACGATATTGGCGTTGACATAAGCCGGGAAGTCATCCTCAAGCTCATAGACATACCCCTCGGTTTTCTTCAGCGTGTAGGTCTTGCCGGACTCTGCCTTAAGAGTAAGTTCCGCAAAATCAGGGCGTTTGAGAGCCACATCCAATGTTTTCTCAGTGATTCCCAAGCCTACGTTCTGAGCTTTGAGCACAAGGCTCGCGGTTCCGTCAGGAACATCTTTGAGAAGAGGAGCCTGAATTTTGACAGCGTATTCGCCTTCAGTCTTTGTTCTCACGGTCGTATTTGCGACTTCTGTCTCGCCGTAAAGCAGAGAAGCCTTAACTGTGGAGAGCGCAAAATCCTTGTCAGTTATGTTCATATTGACGGTTATGACAGCACCCATATATGTAGATTCCGTGTACGATGAAATCACCATATCCGGTCCTTTCTCCGCCCTTTTGAACTCTTCAGTCTTGTTGCAGGAAAGGGCTGCAAGAGCCACTGCACACAAGACAGTCATATTTTTGAGTTTCATATTACCTTATTTTAGTGTTGTTATTTGTTTTTCCACGTCGCCGATGCAATACTCTTGGCAGGAACTTTCAGATTGACAGTGTAGGACATAGCCCCGAAGACTATAGTCTGTTCGCCAGTCGCCTTGTTGCAGGCGAGCACTCCGATTGTTCCGTCAGGATTCTTGAACATCTGCAGTTCCACTCCTGACGGAGCAGTGTAACCGTTTATTGCCATTTTCTTTGCACCCGGCTTCACGACTGCGCTGGCGTGGGCGACCTGATACCAATGAGTATTCTTGGTAATCGTCTTGTAATCAGACGAATTGATTGTCACACCGCCGTAGCAAGTCTTGCAGGAACCGTCGTGCGGACTGTATGGCTTGTTCTTGTCATCAAGCATCAAGTTCCACAATGTCACTCCGCTGCCGCCTCTTGAAAGCGTGGCGAGGAAAATGGACGAGAAATCATTGAGCAGACAATTTGCAAAATTGTAGTTCCACTCGCCTATCGAAGCTTCAGTGAAATATATATATTTTGACGGATAGGCGGAAACAATGTTGTCCAACTCGGAAACATCTCCACCGTAACTGTGCCAAGCCGAGCCTGCAGCCCATTGCGAAGCATCAGCGTCAGCATAGATGTTAAGCGGATAGCCCTTCTGGTCAGACTTGTTGTCATAATTGTAGTTATGGTCGAACAGAAGAATCCTCACGTCTGACAAACCTGCATTCTTAAGAGCAGGGCCAAGCACCTTGATGAATGCTTCCTGGTCTTTCCAAGGCATATACATTGACATCGAATTGCCGTGGTTTAAAGGCTCGTTCTGCATTGTGACTGCGCGAATCTTGAAGCCCTCAGCCTGCATAGCCTTGATCCATTTCACGAAATACTCAGCATAGACGCCATAGCAGGAAGGTTTCAGACGTCCGCTTGTCCAGTTGGCGAAATCTCTTTCAAGCACAGCGGAATCATATCCTTCATATCCATAGTATCCGCCTTTCATCCACAATGGACAAGACCACGGAGAGCCGATTATCTGCACATTCGGATTTATGGCATATATCTCCTTCAGAATCGGGAAAAGATAGTTCTTGTCCTCATCAGGAATACCGAAGTTCTCAATCCCCTTCTTGTCGCACCATGTGTACTCGTCATTCAGACAGAAATCCGAAGCACCTATGCTGACCCTGATGAGACTGGAGCCGGCTCCTTCCGAATCAGAGAACGTCTCCTTGAGGAAGGCCGTGCGGTCTGCCTGGCTCATCTTCAAGAGATTATAGCAGGATGCGGTAGTTATTGCCAGTCCGAATCCGTCCACTTCCTTCGCGTCGGCATCGTCACTGAACTTCACCTGATTTGGGCTCATACTGCCAGGTTTCGCAAAATCCAATGTACTCTTGCGGAAAAGCTGCAAGCCGTCCGCAGTAGTGACGTATTCAGTGATATCCGATGTCTTGGGCTCGTCCGGCTGCTCCGTTCCACCGCCGTCATCACCTCCGTTGTCATTTTCGGAATGGGAACAACTGCAGCAAGTCAACGGGAAAGCACAGACTAGCGCCACCAACAATACTTTCAATTTTAATTTCATAATCAATATCCTTTGTTCGGTTCAAGGCTCGGGTTATTGTCAAGAGCCGTCTGAGGAATTGGCATCAGGACTGTCTCCTCGGTAAGAGGAAGTCTGGTCTGCCAATAGCTGTCCTGCTGAGGCATAGCATCGTGCACAGCCTTTGCTCTTTCGAATCCGTGACGGAGAAGGTCGAAGAATCTGAAGCCCTCGAATGCCAGTTCAAGACGACGCTCGTGAAGTATGGCGTCAATCGCTGCATCCTGAGTTGAAGGCACTGATATAGTTTTGAGGCCTGCTCTTTCGCGGATCTTGTTTACGTATGCAGTAGCGCCGCTCAAATCACCTGTCATCGCAAGAGCCTCGGCGTGAAGGAGATAGATTTCTCCGAGACGCATAAGGATAATGCTGGAAGCATTGGTAGGCACCTTGTGCATGAACTTGTATGCATTTGACGGATAGTAGTTGGACCAGATGGCCTCATCCTCGCAGATGCAGGCGTTCTTGCGCTCTGTATCACCTTCCTTGTCATAAGCTGAGACCAGGTCTCTTGAAGGAGTGATCCATTTTATCCAAGTGAAACTGTCGCTAGGATTGTAGGCATTGCGGTGGAACATCATCCATACCCAGTTTCCGCTGCTTCGCGTGAAAGAAACCTCGAAAATTGACTCTGAAGTATTGCGTACCGCATCTGTCTCGTCATAAGCCCACATCTGTCCGTAGTCATCTACGAGAGAGTAGCCCATACCTTCGATTGCCGCACAATGTTCTGCCACTTTTTTCCAATCTCTGCAGGTAGCTTCCGCATAGATTCTCGCGAGCATTCCGTGCGCGAAAGCCTTGGTGAAGATGTTCTTGTTTGTAGGATCAACGTCAGGAGCATTCTCCGTCGCGAATTCAAGTTCGGAAATAATCTGTTTGTAGATGTCTTCCCTTGAAGTTCTTCCAGGATAGTAAAGATGATATACCTCCTCGATATTCTCGGCTGTGATTGCAGGCGGAATGGAATTTACCAGAGGAATGTCTCCCCAGATCTGTGACATCTGGAACAAGTTCCATGCTCTCCAGCAATAAGCTTCGGACTTCCACTGAGCCCATTCAGTCTCAGTCATAGACTTGTCCGACTCCTTGATTCTGTCGATGTTGCAGATAATGTTGTTGCAGTTGCTGACCTGACCGAGGTACCAGTCCCAGTCACGCTGAACATTCTTGTTCTCACCGTCCTGGGTGTTGGCTTCGATAGCCATAAGCTCACCGGTGGAAGGATTTCCGCCGTATGCGTTGTCAGCGCGGCATTCAGAATAAACAAGCCAGTCGAGGTAGCCTTTCTCTTGGATATCTTTGGTCCAAGAAGAATAAATGGAGTTCCTGAGACCTTGCATATCCGCTCTCGAAGAGTACTGAGAATCGGATTCGCCGTCGCCGTCAACTTTCACGTTGCCTTCGTTGTATCCCGTCACTGGATATAAGTCCAGATCGCAGGAAACCGCAGTCAAGACTGAAAGCGCAGCTATAAAAATATATTTAGTTTTCATATTCCGGATATTTTTAGAATTCTACGTTTACGCCGAACAAAACGGTCTTCACACAAGGATATGTTCCCCAGTCGATACCCATACTTGTAGCGGATGTATATTGACTCATTTCAGGGTCATAACCTGAGTAATTCGTGAATGTTATCATATTGTCCAAAGTGATGTAAGGGCGTATTCTTGAAATGTTGGCCCTCTTGAGTGCAGGATGAACAATATCATAAGACAGAGTGATGTTCTTGACTTTCAGATATGTACCGTCCTCGACCCATCTTGTGGAAGCCTTGAGGTTGTCAAGTTCACCGGCCTTAGGGATATCGGTGATCTGACCAGGCACACGCCATCTTCTGACAACATCCTTGATCTGGTTCGCACCGTTGTACATACCGACCATCTCTATCTTGGAAGCGTTGTAGATGTCGTTTCCGACTGAAGATGTAAGAAGGAAGCTGAGGCTCAAGCCTTTCCAGCTTACGGTATTTGTCATACCAGCAGTGAACAGAGGATTGGCGTCACCGATATAATGCTTGTCTGACACATTAATCTTGCCGTCACCGTTAAGGTCCTTGTAGATAATCATACCGGTCTCAGGGTCAACGCCTTCAGCAGTATATCCCCAGAATTTTGAAAGAGACTGTCCCGGAGTCATTCTGACTACGTATTCGCTGAGAGCCTCGGAAGTCTGCGTGTAATAGTAAACCTGCTGGAGTGAAAGTTTCTCAAGACGGTTCTTGTTGGTAGAAATGTTGAAATCAGTGGTCCACTTCCAGTTGTTGCGGTCAATGTTGACACTGCTGACGGCAAGCTCAAGACCCCAGTTAGACATTTCGCCTTCATTTCTGTAGATTGAAGGGTTAGGTGACGGAAGAGGAACTGACATAAGCAGATTCTTCGTGTATTTGTAGTAACCGTCGAGGGTCACTGAAAGACGTCCTCTGAACATAGACCAGTCAATTCCGACATTGGTCTGCGAAGTTGTCTCCCAAGTAAGATCTTTGTTACCGATGTTGCTCTTTGAACCAAGTGTAGGCACTGCATCGGCATACTCTGTCTTAGTCCAGTCGTAGTAGTTGGTGTTGTATGTCTGAACCCAGGCATAATCTGCAAGACCGGACTGGTTACCCTGCTGACCCCAGCCTGCACGAAGTTTCAAGTCGTCAATCCACGAGATGTCCTTCATAAAGTTCTCGCCAGAAATTCTCCACGCTGCAGAAGCTGAAGGGAAATAACCCCATCTGTGACCGGGAGCAAGCTTTGAAGAACCGTCAGCACGGAAATTCACTGTAAGATAGTAGCGGCTGTCATAATTGTAGGAAACACGTGCGAGGTAAGACATAATGGCCCATTTCGCATATCCCTGAGACTGACCTCTCAAGCCGCCCTTGTTACCTCCGTTGATGCCGAAGAGAGCATTGTCGTAGTCCGGTGAGAAGTAAGATCTTGAACCGCTGAGGTTTTCCCATTTCGATGTTGTGGCAGAAGTACCGGCCATCGCCTCGAAATTATGTTTGGCATTCCACGTATTGTTGTATGTGAAAATGTTGTCATAGACCATTCTCATATCATCGCTTCTTGTGGAAGTCGCCGTACCGTGCTGGGTACGTCCGTAGGATGTTTTGATAGGATCAAGGAACGAGTAGTCGTGCACCCATCTGCGGTCCATAGTCACAGTTGATTTGAACTGAAGCGTACGGTGGAATTTGATGGTAGCGTGTCCGGTGAGCAGGAGACGGTCGGTCTCGGTGTAATTGTTCTCGGTACGCGCAAGGTTCTCAGCAGGTGTTGTGAGGTTTGCTCCATAAAACTCTGTCCAGTACCAGGAAGGATTGGTTTCGCTCCAAGTCTTGGCATAAGTAGGAGTATTGATTACTGAGAGCACAACGCCGGCACGGTTTGAACCGGTTCCGGAAATGATGCCGTTGTTCTTGTAATGTGAATATGCGACATCTGCACCGACATTGATCCATTTGAACAGGTCGGAATCAAAATTAGCCTTGACATTGATTCTCTTGTTGTAGGCAACAGGAAGAACACCCTTTTCATCGGAGTATCCGCCACTGAGATAGTAGCGCATCTTGTCATTTGCATTTGATACGGACAACTGATAGTTCTGGGAAATGCCTGTCTTGTAAGTCTCTTTGAACCAGTCTGTTTCGTCCTTGAGTCCGTCAGGGAGAGATACTGTTCCCAGCTCATCCATCAATTCTTTGTACTCAGAAACGTTGAGCACGTCGTAAGTCTTTACAACATTGGAAAGTCCCACTGAAGCGTTGAGCGAGATCTTAGGACCGGTGCTCTTCTTTCCCTGCTTTGTGGTGATGAGCACGACTCCGTTGGCGGCTCTTGAACCATAGATTGCGGCAGAAGACGCATCCTTGAGAATCTGCATTGTCTCGATGTCCTGAGGTGAGAGGTAAGCGATAGCATAGTTACCTGTACCTACAGGAACACCGTCAACGACATAAAGAGGGTCATTGGAAGACGCGATGGAAGATGCACCGCGCACACGCACTGTCATACCGCTTCCAGGAAGTCCGCTGGTCTGCTGTACAGTGACACCGGCAACTTTTCCCTGAATGAATCCTGAAGCTTCAGTCACAGGACGAAGTTCCATATCTTCATTGGAAACAGTTGACACCGCGGTAGTAAGGTCTCTTTTGCGGACTGAGCCGTAACCGATGGCGACCACCGCATCAAGAGCGATGGATTCCTCCTGAGCTGTAACGTTGATTACGCTTCGGCCCGCAACCTGCTCTGTGACAGTTTTGTATCCGAGAGCGTTGAATTCAACTGTGGCACCTTGAGAGGACAAAGTGAGTGAATAGTTACCGTTGGCATCAGTTGAAGTACCATTGGAAGTACCTTTTTCCATCACGGTCATCCCGACTACAGGATAACCTTGAGAGTCAACGACAGTGCCCTTCACGGGATGCTGCTGCGCAAAGGCGGAGACGCCTGCGAATACTAGCAGCAATAGCATAGCCAGATATTTTCTCATTTGTTGGTTGTTTAATTGTTATTAATAGTCCTTATGTTTTTCAGTTCAAGGCCGTCTTCTATCATTTCCGACATAGTTAACGACAGAAACAGTTGTCATAACAGCGCTGGACTTCAAGCCAAAAGGATACGTAAAGGTATAAATTCCGCAAACACAATAAACGTGCGATAATTCAAAAGTGGACAATTCGAGGTCGTTTCAAATATATCTCTCTATTTATCAATATATTACAATCGAATATTTATACAAAATAAGTGGACTCGAAGTGGCTGATTAAAGAGCTGAAAA
>CAVKAQ010000102.1:0-7539 GCA_963654225.1 Butyricicoccaceae bacterium
AGAACACGACTGAATTTACAGTTAAAATCAACTTCACGAAAGCAGAATAGTTGCTCAGCGACAGTAGTTGACGGCTCTTCTGAAAGAAGATGAAGTCGCGACAATAAGGATAACATCGCAACCGGTTGAAATCAATAGGTGATTTTTCTAAACCTATGATTCAGCCGGTTATTGTTTTGTTCGGATCTCTCTAACAATAATCGGGTGCATTCAAGATATTTGTTCGTATGGAGGGGCTGAATAAAAAGATGGGATACAAGGCTCTCGACGCGCCCAACACCGGAGCAACCTCGCGGTTGTGAGGATTTGGGCAAGGAGAACAACGCAGTAGACCGCATAACACCGCATAACTTGGAGCGTAGCGACTGAAGGGGTGTCGGGGAATACTTTCCCCGTGCTCCTGGGAGCTGTCACGAAGAGACTGAGGGTAAGAAGCACACTTGCGCGAAGCGCGTAGCGACCGAAGGGGTGTCGGGGAATACTTTCCCCGTGCTCCTGGGAGCTGTCACGAAGTGACTGAGGAAGGAACTAATTGGAATCCTGCGTTTCGCGAACGCAGGATTCAACAAAAAAAGAGGAAACCTCTAAGTCTTGGACTTATCAGTCTCCTCTTTTTGTGTGATGTATAGCGCTTTAGCCGGCCGCTATAGTTATCTTATCTTCGTGAACTTGACAGCAGGATTTATGCGGAAATCATTGCTCTCAATTTTCTTCGCGGTAATGGACTGTACGGAAGAAGAGGATGAAGTGTCTTCGTATACGCTGATAGGTACTGACAACGTGCCGTTGTAGGTTATCTTGTTCCCTTTGGAGTCTGTGAAATTGATATCGAAATTGTATTTGCTGTCAGACTTGGAAATCGTGATTGTGCCGCCTGTCAAGATAGCGTAAGTATCGCTGATGTACCAGTTGTTGCTCTCATATACCATCTGCGCATAGTAGCTTGGATAGAAAGAATCTTCAGATATAACTCCTTCCTCGAATGTATATTTGAAATCAGCCCAAGTCTCAGCTTCTTCTGGTGCAACCTTGTAAGTTCCTACAGACAGTTCTTTATTGGAAGCAGCTTCATATTCCATATACATAGCCAGGCGTATGCTCTCTTTTGTCTTGCTTGATGTTACATTGCTTTCCAATGTCAAATAGCACAATGAGAAATCCTTTATTGTCTCGGAATCTAGTTTTATGTTATAACGTATTGCTGCTGAAGCGGATGTAATCTCAGGGCTGACGTCTCCGGTCAGTGTGGTGTCTTCTTCAGTGCTGTCGCCGTAATATATGGCAGAACCTGAATATGACCCGGATAGAGATGTTCCGTCACTGAGTTTTACGTCGTAAGAGACTGTAACGTTGGAACTTGTTGACGACAGGGAGGATACAGTCACTGTTGCGCTGGATACGGCGGTGGCGGATACATCGGTACTGCTTTTTGCGTTGCCGAAAGCAGAGGATTTAAGATCGACTGTGTACTCGCTGTAATTGGAGCTTCCTGTAAATGTGTGTCCGAAAACTGAACTTATTGCGGTCTCAAAATCGGCTGAGTAAGGAACGTTCAGTACCAACTGGATGGAAGTATATGGATATTCTATCTGGTAGTCTGAGTCCAAATCTTTGCTCAAAATGTTCATCACTACGACGCAAGTCTTGTTGCTTGTTCCGAAATAGTCGCCGAAGTATGAAAGCATAACGGCTTGCGGGTCGAATGATGAGGAGTCGCCGCCCTTTCCTTCATTTTGAAGAACGGTGATTGAAACTCCCTTTACGCCAGGGGCTTCAATTGTGACAACGGCAGTCCTTATGTCAGCTGAGGGATTGGATTCCGCTGTAATCATAAGGTATGAGTCGCCTGTACCTGATTCAGGGGTGACCTTGACCCAGGAATCGCTTGGGGTAGCAATCCAGTTCAGGCCTTCTGCTGATACCAGAACCTTCTGGGAGCCACCTTCGGCATCAATGATTACTGATTTGTCGGATACTGAAAGAGACTTGTCTTTGCCTTTTTCTGAAGAATTGCAACCTGTTGTCGCAATGGCGAGAATCCCGAATGTCACAATGTACGCAACACTGCGGAAAGCATTGAAAAATGTTGATTTCATATAATTAAAATGTTCGTTTCATATTTGTTGTACATCGACGGTGACCTCAATGCGTCAATCCAGTCCCGGAAGCCGTGTGAAAAATTGAATAACCTCCAAACTGACAAAGGTCTAACCTCGAAGACAATGAGCCAAATTTATGTAATATTTTCCGAATTATGACACGATTCCTGAATATTCTTGCATTTTTCATTCATCCAACCCCTTCTATCGATGAAAAAAGTCGATTATTCTAAGATCTTGCTCGCATCGAATTAAGGCCGCGGATTATGCGGGACAGGCCGTCTTTGATGAGTGCGCGCGGAGATGCCAGGTTGATGCGGATAAATCCGTCACCGGCTTCGCCGTACATTGAACCTGCATTTATCCTAACCTTGAAATCTTTGACAAGAGTCTGCTCTATATCTTCGGAACTCATTTTCAGACTGCGGCAGTCGCACCACACTAGATATGTGCCTTCAAGCAGACTGACAGGCATCCACGGCAGTTCCTTTCCGAACACTTCCAACAGGTATCTGTAATTTCCGTAGATGTACTTGTTCAATTCATCAAGCCACTTCTCAGCACTGTCATCTGTGTATGCCGAAATCAGCGCCTCGACTCCGAACGGATTTACATCGCAGATCTCGTTGATGTTGATGGCCTTGTTGATGGCTGTGCGCCAATCTTCTCTACACGATATTATATTCGCGATTTTTAGTCCGGCTATATTGAACGCTTTGCTCGGTGAACACAATGTGATTGTATTTTGTCGGATTTCTTCTGAAAGAGACGCTGTTGGAATATAGCTCTGCCCCGGCATAACGATTTCGCAATGAATCTCGTCACTGATTACCGGCACATTGTGTTTAAGACATATTTCCGACATCTTCATCAATTCCTCTCTGCTCCAGACACGTCCTGCCGGATTGTGAGGATTGCAGAGCACAAATACTGCGGCTTTCTTGACCTTTTCTTCGAAGTCTTCAAAATCAATGGCGTAGGAGAATAATTGTCCCTCTTTGCCGTCATCTGCACCTGTTTGAACCAGACGGTTCTCAATCATCTTGCAACCGTTGTTGCGTATGGACGAGAAGAAACAGTTGTACACCGGAGTCTGAATCAGTACATTGTCCCCCGGCTTTGTCAACGCCTTTATAACCGCAGACAGTGCGGGAACTACTCCTGTCGTGTAAATTATCCAATCTTTCTGAATTTTCCAGTTGTGTTTCCGTTCAAACCAAGAGCTGATTGCCTGATAATATTCGTCTCTTACATAGGTGTATCCGAAAATTCCCTGGTTTACGCGCGCTTTGACCGCATCTATAATGCACGGTGCAGTCTGGAAATCCATATCTGCAACCCACATAGGAATTACGTCCTGAGAATCGTAATCCCATTTTTCGCAACCTGTACCGCGTCTATCATTTATTTTATCAAAATCGAACATAGTTGCCTTATTTTGTCGTTATCTTGCAATCTCCCGGAGCCTTGATGTTCTCGTCCAGGATTATTTCACCGATGCTGTCAGCCTTGATGCTTCCAGTCTTTGGATTCTTTACGGAAACAATGTGCCCTTTTATATCTGCCTTGATAGAACTGTATTCGAACGCAAGGTCCGCGTCGCTTCCCATAGTGCAGTCCTCCATAACGAGGCCTTCTGCGTAGCACAAAGGCTGAGTGCCTGTTATTCTGCATCTTACGAGCTTGAGATTCTTGGAGTACCAGCCAAGATACTCGCCGTTTATTTCAGAATCGTAAACGGTGACATTCTCGGTCTCCCAGAAGGCGTCCTTGGTGTTGAGTATGGAATCGTGTATTTCAACGTTCTTGCAATACTGGAACGAATAGTTGCCGTCCAGACGGAAATTCTTGATTTTGATATCGCTGCAGTGCATCAGGATGTAGTCCGCGTGGTCCGCACTTACGTTTTCCATATCAATGTTCTTGCAGTGCCACAATGTCTCGCTCGCTCCGGGAATCTGCACGTTTCTCAGTTTGATCCCGTCCATTTCACGGAACATCTTCGGTGCATCCACATAAGTGTCAGTCATTTCAAGATTTTTGGAATACCAAAGTGCGGCGCGGGCTCCTCCTGTGAAGAGACAATCTTTTACGATGAAGTTCTCGCAGCACCAGAACGGGTATTTTCCCTCGAATACGCATTTGACGGCGGTGATGTTGCCGGTTTCTTTCAATGCTGATTCGCCTCTATGGATTTTTACATTTTCCAGATAAAGGTCTTTCCTGCAGTATAGCGGACGTTCCCCGCTGAATTCCTGATTTATGATTTTTTCCATTGATTAGTATAATTTCGTTATCCGGGCAGTTTTACTTCAATTTTTATTCCCGCAATAGTGTCAGTCGTTACCTATATTCCCGTTTGTCGTGCCGATATTCCTTATTTTGTGGCAAGACTGCCGCTGTTGAGCCATTTTCCTCTTTTCAACCGCAGCAGGAACAAGATTCCTCGGATATTCAACTCTACACACATGCAGATCCAGAATCCGGCTAATCCCATTTCCCTTGTCAGGAATATTGCCGGCAAGATTCTGAATATCCACATGCTGGAGAGATTCAGGATACTTGGAACCAAAGTGTCGCCTGCGCCTACGCAGACTCCATATCCGATAATTGATGCCGCGAATAATGTTTCTGCGAAGCATTCAATGCGCAGAACTTTTGCTCCGAGACTTACGACCTCGGCGTCGCTTGACATTATTCCGATGAATTCAGGTGCGAATGCGAACATTACGACTGACAGGACTGTCATCACTGTCATGCCAAGCCCTATGGTTATTCTGGCGAATCCCCGTGCAAGGTCTTTTCTCCCGGCCCCGAGGCTCTGGCCGACAAGTGATGTGGCCGCGTCAGCAATTCCGTAGCCCGGCATATAGCAGAAACTCTCTGCCGTGATGGCGAACGCGTTGGCGGCGATGGCTATGTTGCCTAAAGGCGCCACAATCATTGTGCTCAATATGTGCGCTCCTCTCATTATTATATTTTGGAACGCCATAGGCATACTGATACTGAAAGCGTTGGTTATCACGCGTTTGGTCGGGAGGAATCCTCTGCTTGCCAGGCCTCTTTTGCCGATTGCAAGCTCATTTGAACGGAACAGGATATACCACCACATCGCGCCGACAGTGCAGCATTCCGCCAATATCGTTCCCAGCGCGGCTCCTTTGACACCCATTCCTGCGCCAGGAATTGTTATCTCCAAGCCGCTGAAGTTCAATGTGTGCGAAGGGTATATCAGGAGAAAATTGAAGCATACATCCAGCACGCACATCATAAGGCTGGCGATGCTCGGCACTTTCATATTGCCGCTGCTTTGGAGCATACCGACACCGAAAAACTCAAATTGTATGGCCGGTAGTCCGGCCATAATTATCATAAAATAGATTCCGGCATCGTGATTGATTTCTTCCGTCCCTCCGAGCCATCCGGGTAAATGCTGGCTTATGGCTATCCCGATCAAGGCAATCGCTATGCTGAATGTCATCAGGGAGGTGATGCCTTGCCGGAGAATGTTTCTTGCCCCTTCATAGTCTTTTGCACCGATGAGATGCGCACCTTGGACTGAGAATCCGGCAGATGCTGAAGAGCAGAATCCGCCGAACAGCCACGTGCACGTGGACATCAGACCGACTGATGCGGCTGCGTTCACTCCGAGATTCCCGACCATGGCGGAATCTATGAATTGCATAAGGACGGACGAAAGTTGCGCCAATATGGCCGGCATACTCATTATGCCCGCCAATTTTGTCTGCTGCCCGAATGTCATCGCGTCTCCGTTTCGGAGCATTCCGAGCAGTATGTCCTTCCTTGCCGCCATTATATACTATTGTCGATTTCGCTTTTTGTGCACGAAAGTGCAAAGGTAATGAAAAAAGAGGTAGCGTCATCCGCGCGTAGCGACCCAATGGGTCTGGGAAATACGGTCCCCAGTGCTCCAGGGAGCTGTTACTTCAGCGACTGAGGATAAAAATAAAGAGGAGTGGCTAAATTTTTAGCCACCCCTCTCTTATTTATTTGACAATCGTCAATTACAGCTGTGGACCAGCTTTAACGAGAGCCTTGCCCGAACGGTTGCCTTCGTATTTAGCGAAGTTCTTGATGAACCTTCCTGCGAGGTCTTTAGCCTTAACTTCCCAGTCAGCGGCGTTCTTGTAGGTGTCGCGTGGGTCAAGGATGTTAGGGTCAACACCGTTGAGCTGTGTGGGAACAACAAAGTTGAAGTAAGGGATAGTCTTGGTAGGAGCGCTGTCGATGCTGTGATCGAGGATGGCGTCGATGATACCGCGAGTATCACGGATAGAAATACGTTTTCCTGTTCCGTTCCAACCTGTATTTACGAGATAAGCCTTAGCTCCGCTCTTCTTCATATGGCGAACGAGCTCTTCAGCATACTTTGTAGGGTGAAGCTCGAGGAATGCCTGTCCGAAGCAAGCTGAGAATGTAGGAGTAGGCTCGGTGATGCCGCGCTCTGTACCTGCAAGCTTAGCTGTGAAACCTGAAAGGAAGTAGTATTTTGTCTGCTCTGGATCGAGGATAGATACTGGAGGAAGAACTCCGAATGCATCAGCTGAAAGGAAGATGACCTGCTTTGCTGCCGGTGCATGTGATACAGGGCGAACGATGTTGTTGATGTGATAGATAGGGTAAGATACACGGGTGTTCTCGGTAACGCTCTTGTCTGCGAAATCGATCTTGCCATTGGCATCAACAGTTACGTTCTCAAGGAGAGCGTCACGTCTGATGGCACCGTAGATATCCGGTTCAGACTCTTTGTCGAGGTTGATGACCTTTGCATAGCAGCCGCCTTCGAGGTTGAACACACCGTTGTTGTCCCAACCGTGCTCATCGTCACCGATAAGGAGACGCTTAGGGTCTGTTGAAAGTGTGGTCTTACCTGTTCCTGAAAGACCGAAGAAGATAGCTGTGTTCTCGCCGTTCTTGTCAGTGTTTGCAGAGCAGTGCATAGAAGCGATGCCCTTGAGAGGGAGGAAGTAGTTCATCATAGAGAACATACCTTTCTTCATCTCACCGCCGTACCAAGTGTTGAGGATAACCTGCTCGTGTGAGGTTACGTTGAAGAGCACTGCAGTCTCAGAACGG
Organism: Butyricicoccaceae bacterium; assembly: GCA_963654225.1. Classification (GTDB taxonomy): domain Bacteria; phylum Bacteroidota; class Bacteroidia; order Bacteroidales; family UBA932; genus Cryptobacteroides. The sequence continues at coordinate 7,197 of CAVKAQ010000102.1, forward strand.
AGGCCGAGCTCCTTATAGTTCTCAACTTTTGCCTTAGCTGCGCAGTAAACAACGAAATCCGGCTCCTGGTCGAACTCTTTCTGGTTCTTCGGGCGGATGAACATATTGGTGACGAAGTGAGCCTGCCAAGCAACTTCCATAATGAAACGAACTTTCATTCTGGTGTTCTCGTTAGCACCGCAGAAACCGTCAACTACGAAGAGTCTCTTGCCTGAAAGCTGTTTTGTAGCGAGTTTCTTGCACTCTTTCCAAGTCTTCTCTGAAGCAGGATGGTTGTCGTTAGGATACTCCGGAGTGTTCCACCATACGGTGTCCTTGGAGGTCTTGTCCATAACGATGTACT
>CAVKAQ010000103.1:0-7527 GCA_963654225.1 Butyricicoccaceae bacterium
ATCTGAGGGCTTTTCAAATATATCTATTTATATATCAATATATTACAATCGAATATTTATACGAAATAAGTGGACTCGAAGTGGCTGATTAAAGAATTGAAAATGCTTAAATTCTCAGTTACGGATATTCGAGACGACGTTAAATTCAATATTCTGACAAGGCTTGTGAAACCACGTCACGGAAAATTTTACTAAATTTGCGCGCTTAAGAAAAATAGAGATTATGATAAAGTCAATGACAGGATACGGCAAGGCGGAAGCCAGCCTAGAAACAGGTAAACTGACAGTGGAAATAAGGACATTGAACGGCAAGACTGCTGATGTCAACATAAAGTCCCAGATGCTGCCTAAAGATAAGGAACTGCTTGTCCGCCAAAAACTTGCGGACAGACTGCACAGAGGCACAATCGATTTCTTCGTGACATTCGAGGCCAACGCCGTATCTTCAGCAAAGCATATCAATTCCGAGATGGCTGAAGAATATTACAGGCAAATCACCTCTCTCAGCGACAAACTCGGCATCCAGGCAAACACAGCACTTTATCTTAATTCCATTCTCAGATTTCCTGATGTCATCGACAATTCCAGACAGGATATCATAAATGAAAGCAACTGGCCGCTCGTGGAGACAGCCATTGACAAAGCCATCGAGAACACTCGCGATTACAGAGACCGTGAAGGAGTAGCGCTTTACAAAGATGTCACAGGCAGGGTGCAGAACATTCTTAATATGGAGAACGAGGTGGAAAGCTTTGAAGTTGAAAGGATTGCAGCTGTGCGCACCAAAATCGAAAAAGCAATATCCGAACTTCAGGTCAAACTCGATCAGAGCAGGTTCGAAGAGGAGATGGTTTACTATCTCGAAAAACTTGACATCAACGAGGAAAAAGTCCGTCTGCGCCAGCACTGCAAATACTTTATGGATACGATTGACGGTGAAGAGTATCCGGGCAAGAAATTGGGCTTCATCATCCAGGAAATGGGACGCGAAATCAATACGACAGGCTCCAAAGCCAACCACGCAGGCATCCAGAAAGTAGTAGTCAGAATGAAAGACGAGCTCGAAAAGATACGAGAGCAGTCGATGAATATCCTTTAGGCTCAGTCAATGTGGGTAGTTTATGCTATAGTCTCAGCAACATTGCTGGGACTTTATGATGTATTCAAGAAGCAGTCCCTGAAAGACAATGCTGTGATTCCCGTGCTTTTCCTGAACACGGTGATTTGCTCTATGCTATTCTTGCCTGCAATAGCCGGTTCCCACTGGGGAATGATTGGCGGAGGAAGCCAATTCTATGTTCCCGCAGGCGGATGGAATGAGCACAAACTGGTCATCATAAAGGCATTCATCGTACTCTCCTCCTGGTTTTGCGGATATATGGCAATAAAGCGGCTGCCGCTTACTCTTGTCGGGCCGATCAACGCCACAAGACCTGTGATGACACTTGTGGGAGCAATGTTCATATTCGGCGAAAGGCTCAATCTTCTGCAATGGGCAGGTGTACTCACCGCGATATTTTCATTCTACCTGCTGAGCAGGAGCGGAAAGAAAGAAGGAATTGATTTCAAATCTAACGTATGGGTCCTGCTGCTCATTCTTGGAGCCATATTGGGTGCAATCAGCGGATTATACGACAAATACCTTATGTCTGAAAGCGGAGCAGGACTCAACCGCTTCTTTGTACAGGGATGGTACAATATTTATCAGGCAATCATAATGAGCATCATTACCCTGACGGCATACCGCAAACATATTGAAGGATTCTTCAGACGCAACGCAACGCAGGACTGCACCGTCAGCGGAGACAGATTCCATTGGAGATGGTCCATTCCGATGATTTCCGTCGCATTGACACTCGCGGACCTGGCATATCTCTATGCTCTGTCCATTCCGGGAGCAATGATTTCAATCGTGTCGATGATACGCCGCAGCAGCGTACTCGTATCATTCGGATTCGGAGCGCTCCTCTTCCACGAGAAAAACATCAAGGGCAAGATCGCAGATCTCACCCTTGTATTCATTAGCCTTATATTCCTGGTACTGGGAACTATTGTTTAATAGTCGGGACTACAGTCACTTCAATTCCGAGATCCTGAAGGTTCTCCAGATACATCTGAGGAATCTTGTCATCTGTAATGATACGGTCGATTTCGCTCACGTCGCATATCTTGCTGAAACCTTTCTTGCCGAATTTGCTGCTGTCAACCAGCAGAACAGTCTGCTGAGAGGCATTCATCATCATCCTGTTGAGATTCGCCTCCATCATATTGGTAGTAGTCACGCCGAATTCAAGGTCAACTCCGTCAGCACCCATCCACAGGAGGTTGCAGTTGAAATTCTTCAGCATGCTCTCCGCAAATGAGCCTACAACTGAAACGGAACTCTCACGGACAATGCCTCCCAACTGCACCACGTCGATGTCCTTATTCTGAGACAACATAGAAGAAGCCGATACGGATGCGGAAATCACGGTGATGTTTTTCTTCTCTGCAAGTTCTTTTGCAGCATAAAGAATGGAAGTACCGGATGCCACAAGAATGGAGTCCTGCTCGTTGACCAGAGCGGCTGCCGCTTTTCCAATCGCGCGTTTCTCCAGCACGAACTGCTTTTCTTTCTCGTTAATATGTCGGTCACCGATATACGGGCTGATAGGGATAGCCCTGCCGTGCGTTCTGTATAACTTATTCTGTTTCTCGAGAGCTGAAAGGTCCTTTCGGATTGTAACTTCTGACACGTCAAGGCGTTCTGCCAAATCCGCCACTGACACGCTCCCCTGCAGTTGCAGAATATCCACTATTGACTTATGCCTCTCGATAAGAGAACTCAAAGACTCCTGGTCCTGTGTGTTATTTATTTGTGCCATAACAAATATGTGATTATTTCTTAAATACGTCAATCTGGCCGATATTCAATCCCCAACAGCCGTCCTGCACGATAGGAATCGCCTTTCCGTCCAGATTCTCGCGATATTCCGGGCCTTTCAGGAATGTGTGGGAATGTCCGCCCACGACAATGTCTATATTTCTTGTGTTCTTGACAAGGGTTTTGTCATTGACCGGCCCTCCGGAATAACCGACGTGAGTCAGAGCTATGACCAGATCGCATTTTTTGGTATTTTTCAGGTAGTCTGCCCATTTGTTCGCAACTTCGAAGTCATCCAGATGAACGAGCTTTTCCGCAATATCGTGGGCGACCACGCTGCTGACATCGGTAAGCATTCCGAAAACTCCTATCTTCAAGCCACCTCTGCGGATGATGGTATATGGCTTAATGCATTTTCCCAATTCAAAAGACGAAAAGTCATAATTGGCGCATACAACAGGGCAGTTCACGTTCTTGAGCCTACGCGCCAGTTCGTCTATGCCGTTGTCAAACTCGTGATTTCCGATTGTAATCACATCATACTTCATCGCGTTGATCAGCTCAACTTCTATATCCCCGTTCAACACTGTAAAATACGAAGTGCCTTGGCTGAAATCGCCTGCGTGGAGAAGAAGCACGTTGCGCTTGCCGTCAGCAAAACGCACGCTGTCCACATAAGACGCGCGCTCGATGACGCCTCCGAAACCTGCTCCGGGATTGCTTCTTTCACGGAGCGGCTCTTCGTGGCTATGCGTATCGTTGACGTGCAGGATAACCAGGTCCTGTGCGGAACTTATCATTGAAGCAGCCAACAATACTGCTGTAAACGTAAATATTTTCTTCATAGCAATTTTCTTAATCTACAATTTGGACTCTTCCGTCAGTATGATACTCGATTGGCTTCCCTGCGGCAGTGAGAGCCTCAACATAAGGAAGCACGACGTCTATCACGTATTTGTCAAGTATAATCTTGTTCACGGCATTCTTCTCTATATAATAGCCGTCGCCTCCGTTGAGAAGGAAATCAATTGTTGTCACGCCGTAAATTTTGTTGTCGTCGAGAGGTTCACCGCCAATTTCCGCAGAAAGCAGTTCTCCGGCTCTGTTGGAAACGCACCTTACTCCTCCTACAACCTGCCACCTCTGACGTGCCATCTGTTCCAGAATCACTCTCAAGTCGCTTCCCTTCAACTCAAGGTAACAGAGCTTGTTGCGGAATGGGAACATCGACATTATGTCGTCCATAAGGACATCGCCCTTAGGCATATCGACTCTGATTCCTCCGAAATTGGCAAATCCGACATCGACCTTCTTGCCGGTCAGTTCACTGCACTGGCTGATGAGAATATCAACGAACCAGTCAGACAAGGCGCTTTCAGGCGGACGCTTCTCCATCATCTCCGGAGAATACGCAACTACCTGCTTGACTTCAGCCATTTCTGGCTGGGCATCAATCATAATTTTAGCAACCTTACGCGTAACGCCTTTCCTGTACACTTTGCCGTTAGGGGACATATATTTAGAACCGCGGACCTCGCCCATAGCTTCTTTCACATTGTCTGCATTTGCGAACTTTACTCCGGTCCGCTTACCCAGCATTTCAGTCTTTTTCCACTCGAACGTGAAATCCTGCGCGCCTACTGAAACCGAGAGCGCGACAATGGACACCGCAACGAGAGAACATTTAATCATATTCATAATTATTTCATTTTTAACCACTTCCACAAATCCTTAAATGTGGATTTCTTTCCGAACATCAGGATTCCGACCTTGTAAATCTTGGCAGAAAGCCAAGCGCAAAGCACAAATGTCAATATAAGTATCGAAACTGACAGGACAATCTGCCAAGTCGGAACACCGAACAGCACTCTCGTCAACATCACCATCGGCGACGTGAAAGGAATCATCGAGCCCCAGAATACCAAGGCACTGTCTGGAGACTTGTACGCGAACATCGCAATGAAGAATCCTATCATAAGAGGAATTGTCAGAGGCAACACAAGTTGCTGACTGTCAGCCTCATTCTCCACCGACGAGCCTATCGCCGCAAACATTGACGCATACAGCAGATAGCCAAATATGAAGAACAGCAGGAATACAACTATCAGCTGTACGTAGTTGATACCGCCGAGCGTTGAAAGAATAGCGCTCATTTCTGACGGCGCGCTCACTGCGAGAGAATCAGACGCAACTGCAACGGAATCAGGCTGAGCCGCAGATGAAAGATCCGAAATAGACGGCATTGACAATCCTGCTGCATCCATCTGCTTCTGACTTACGCCCATTCCGGACATAACCTGAGTCATCTGCGCAGTAGGATCTCCGGACTGACTGAACACATTCACACCTATGATGCCGTTCACGACACTGAGTATCAGGAGGGTCAATGCAATCCACATAAAGAACTGCGTCAATGCCACCAGAGCGACACCTATAATTTTGCCGAACAGCAGTTCGGTAGCCTTGACAGACGACACAAGCACCTCCACTACCCTGCTGGATTTCTCCTCGATGACACTGGACATCACCATTCCGCAAAACATTGATATGAACATATAGATTATCATACCAAGCACCATCGACAGAATCATATAGAGGCCGGATTCGTTCAGCGTCTCCTTGCCGGATTCATCCATCTTGTACGAAACCAGTTTCACGTCTGGCTTGACGCTCTCCATTATCTTGTCAAGTCCGGAAATGTCGTAGGAACTTATTCGGTAGTCCTCAACAGCCTCGTTAATCTCGTCTTCAATCGCTCCTGTCATCTCCATTCCCAACGGCTTGGGAGCATAAGTCGTGGCCGTGACTGTCTTCTTGGCTGAATCCAATGGGCTGATTACCAGAAGCGCATCCATCCCGACACTGTCCAATTGCTTCTTGAACACATCAGGATTGACATCCTTGTACTGAGTAAATTCAACCGTCTCGGAATTTACAAGATGGGAAACGACAATCCCAGACTGGTCAATTACGGCTATCTTCTTGGCTTCCTCCTTAGCCATCACCATTATTATGGACGGCAATGTACAGAGAGCAGCAAAGAGTATCGGCACAAGAAAAGTCGTAATGAGAAAAGACTTCTTCTTGACGCGCGTCAGATATTCGCGCTTTATGATGATATTTACTATATGCAGATTCATTTCAAACTCCTCTTTAATGATTATGCCCCCTCGGTGACAAGTTTAATGAATATGTCATTCATTCTCGGAAGAAGCTCCTTGTAGGAATTGACGGTGACATTCTGTTTCAAGACAGACGCTAGGACAGCATTGCCGGTTCCTTCGCGTTCCAGAGCAAGAACAGAAGTATGTCGTCCTCCATCATTCATATCGGACAGGACGGAGAACAATCCTTCCTCGGAAACGAGTTCATTTGCTCCGGAATATACGAGTTCAACGTGATTGTTGCCGTATTTGCGGCGGATTTCCTCAACGCCACCCGTAATCACCAATTTCGATTTGTTTATCAGGGCGATATTGTCGCAGAGTTCCTCTACCGATTCCATATTATGGGTTGAGAGAATTATTGTGGCACCCTGCTCTTTCAATTCGAGTATTTCCTTACGTATAAGCTCCGCATTGACCGGGTCGAAACCGGAAAACGGCTCGTCAAGTATCATCAGCTTAGGTTTATGCACCACTGTGGTAATGAACTGGACTTTCTGGGCCATACCTTTGGACAGTTCTTCAACTTTCTTCTTCCACCAGTCCTGGATGCCGAACTTGATGAACCACTTTTTGAGTTCCGCCTTCGCTTCTTTCTCGCTCATTCCTTTCAGTTGGGCAAGATACATTGCCTGATCCCCGACCTCCATCTTGCGGTAAAGACCGCGCTCCTCAGGAAGATAACCGATACGCTCGACGTCTCTCTGGGTAATGGGGCGCCCGTCAAATATGACTTCCCCGGAATTCGGAATCGTGATTCTGTTTATTATTCTGATCATTGTGGTCTTGCCGGCACCGTTAGGACCTAGCAGACCGAATATCTTGCCTTCCGGAATTTCCAGACTTACGTGGTCCAGAGCCACTTTTTCTCCGAAATTCTTGCAGATATCCTTACATTCAATCAACGCCATTTCTATTTGGGAATTAAGTTTTTGACCGGCGCAACCGCAATGGACAGCCGGCTTCATCTCTGCAAAAATAAAAGATTTGAAGTTATTTTGAAAGCCCGCAAGGAGGAATTGAATCTTTGTCTATAAGTTCGCCTCCTATCGGATGATTCTTTCCGTTCTTCACTCCGAGAGCAATCAGTTTGTTGGAAGTCGTAATCACGCTCTGCCCCTTGTCGCTTATCTTCCTGTATCCTTCGTCATAAGCCGAGCTGGCTTTCTTCAGTGCGACACCTATATTATTGTATGATTCCATAAACATACCGACACGGTCAATCATCTCCTGAGCCAAAGCATAGACCTGTTCGTGATTTCTAGCCTGTCTTACTTGCGTCCAGGTCATTTCCACGATACGTAAGGCGCCGTAAAGGCTTTGCTCATCAGCCATATACACGTTCTGTTCCGCCGCCCGGCGCCACAAAGCGGGCTCAGCATTCATTGCAGTCCAAAGCGCACCGGTATTTGGTACGAACATTATCACGTATCCGGCAGAAACCTTAGGCGGTTTAACGTAATCCTGATACCGTTTTGCGGACAACTCCTTCACGTGGCT
>CAVKAQ010000104.1:0-7492 GCA_963654225.1 Butyricicoccaceae bacterium
ACAGCTCCCAGGAGCACGGGGAAGGGATTCCCCGATACCCCTTCGGTCGCTACGCGCTTCGCGCAAGTTTGCGGTTTACCCTCAGTCACTTCGTGACAGCTCCCAGGAGCACGGGGAAGGGATTCCCCGATACCCCTTCGGTCGCTACGCGCTTCGCGCAAGTTTGCGGTTTACCCTCAGTCACTTCGTGACAGCTCCCAGGAGCACGGGGAAGGGATTCCCCGATACCCCTTCGGTCGCTACGCTCCGAATTTATTTATTGCTTCTCTCTCGAGAAGCTACCTTCCACGTTTTTCTGAGGCGGATGAGAATTCACGGATTTTCTGCTCGTCCGAAACCGGGCATACCAGAAAACGTCCGTTCTTTTCTGCCACCACGTAGTCCTTGAGTCCGTCCACAATAACCGTTTCGGCATCCCCCGCGTGAACAATGCAGTTGTCGCAATTGAACAGACGCACGTCAGCGCCAACAGTCCTATTTCCTTGAGCGTCAGACTCTATCTTGCTTCCTACAGAACTCCAGCTTCCGAGATCAGACCATTCCAAATCCGAAGCTATCACATATATATTCGGGGATTTCTCCATAACCGCATAGTCAATCGAAATCTTGTCGCATTGAGGGAAAAGTTCCGACAATGCGGAATCCTCAGCCGGAGTGTCGAACGACTCCGAAAGCCTGTCCATAATTCCGCAAATCTGCGGTGCGAATTCTCTGAGCTGCGCCATTATGGTTTTCACCGACCAGACGAATATGCCGGCATTCCAGAAATATGAACCTGCATTCAAATAAGACTTGGCTGTTTCCAAATCCGGTTTTTCCTTGAACTCCTTAACTTTCACCAACTTATCTTCTTCAGTAGATGAGGAGCAGATATATCCGTATCCCGTCTCCGGCCTGTCCGGATGGATTCCTATGGTCACGATATTGTCGGAGTCTGCGGTAAAATTCAACGCCTTGCGTATGCAGTCAGCGAATTTGCCGGTCCTGAGCACCAGCGCATCCGAAGGAGTCACCACGATGTTGGCATCCGGGTCCTTTGAATTTATTTTCCAACAGGCATACGCGATGCAGGGAGCTGTATTCCTCGGAACTGGCTCTGCAAGTATCTGAGATTCAGGAATCTGCGGAAGCTGTTTTTTCACAACATCCACATAATTACGCGAAGTCACAATCCATATCCTGTCATATTCGCATATAGGTCTGAATCTTTCCACCGTCAGCTGAATGAGCGATTTACCGACACCCAAAACGTCAACGAACTGCTTTGGCGTCTCCGGAGTGCTTATCGGCCATAATCTGCTGCCGATGCCGCCGGCCATTATCACAACGTGTGTATTCATAGTGCAAGTAGTGTTCTGTTCAGAATTTAAAGTTATAGCTTCTCAAATATAGTGAATTCAAACGATTCTTACATTAATTCCGTTGCAGAACGGCATACAGAAACCGCTTCCGCGTCAGGACGGCATCCGAGTGAGAAGAACCGGACGGACGACACGATGTCGGACAGCAATGACGTCACATTGTCCATCACACCACGCTCCCAACGTGCGCAGGACACCGAGCCGATGAGCAGAGCATAAGCCTCCAAACCGCTTACAGCCACGATTTTATTCTCCTTTGCCTGGGTCAGTCTGACTATAGACTTCACTGGAGCGCAGACATTGCGGTAGCACGGAGTCTTTCCGCTCCAAGGTGTTCCATAGACACGCAAATTGCCGTCTGACAGACAGATTACCGGATTGTCATCATTAAGGAGCTCCGTTCCAGGTACATTGTCAAGCCAAATCCTGCTATGCGTGCTCTTTCCGGTACCGCTTGCGCCCAGAAACATAAGCGCCTCAGAATTATGTGAAATCACCGATGAATGCAGAAGAAGTCTTCCGCAGGAAGGCGCGGTGCAGGAATATGCGATTCTTGTTGCCATACTCAGATAAAATATCAGAGCATAAGGCCCAAGATTCTGTACTGGCCACAATGTCGATGTCCTGAAATCCTGAGAAATCAGAAAATTCACGACGACCGTCCCGTCATTGCCGAGAAATTCAAACAATGTCCCCGATGCAGTTCCAGAAACAGAATAGACATTATAGCCTTGCTCTACATCTTTCACCTCGACTATAAGTTTCCGTTCAATATCCTTGAGCGGTTCGTTCTCCGGACTGCCTATCTTCAATGAAAATATGGGATTACCACACTCGGATGTCCTGAAAGGTTCGTATTGAGATAAATCAAGCATTCTGCGGTTGAATCCTTCCGGCAGTTCCGACTTGGCTGAAACATAAGTCCTCGGCGGGACCTTGTCCCCTGCTCTCACCGGCTCAATATCTATAGGCAAACCGGCGGATGCTTTGTTTATCCTATCTCTCACAGAATCCGTATAAGGCATTTCTTCCCAATATGGATCCAATTCAATCCTGAAAACCAACCCGCCGACATTATAGTATAATTCCGTCATATCCTACTGATAACCACTAAGTTAATGAGCGTAACACGAATTTTGTTCCAAGCCCCTTCACGCATCATTTATGGATTTTGGAAAAACTTCCAAGGAAATCCGTCACAAAATTCCTGTTGATTAAAACTCACATTTAATCCAAGGCAAACACTTTCCCACGACATACGCCTTGGATATCAGAATCAAAGATAGGTATAAAAAATAAAAAAAGGCCTTTCTTTCGAAAAGGACCTTTTTAAACCGTTGAGTAATGACGCCTCACGCGCAAAAACTCACACTAACCACATAATTAATAACACTAAAACTAATAACCAACGAGCTGTATGTGAGAGAACCTCATCACCAACTCGATTGCAAAGTTACGGCTTTTTCTTTAATCGACAACTACATCCTTACATTTTTTCACCATATTTTGCAGGCCTAAAGCTAAATATATCCGTATCAATAATTTAAAACGTAATTAAATTTTAAGAAAAATTTTTCTGAAAATTCACCGCACCCGATAAAACGTTTGTATTTAACATTTTATATCGCAAAATCTACTTGGGACAGTCCCCTACTTACAGATTTTACCCCATACAAGAACAGACATTTTGTCACATCTCATATTCATTTGTAACTTAGGACCGCTTTTTGATGCTTTTCGGAAGTGAAAAGACATTCTTTATTCGACAACGAAAACGGAATGTCTCAAATTTTGATTTGAATACTGTTATGAATAACAAAGAAATGCCAGTCCTGTTGCTTACAGGATATCTCGGAAGCGGTAAGACGACTCTTGTCAACCGCATACTCTCCAACAAGAAAGGAATACGTTTCGCCGTAATAGTCAACGACATAGGCGAAGTCAACATAGACGCCACCCTGATTCAGCAGGGCGGTATTGTAGGCCAGCAGGATGATAGCCTGGTAGCATTGCAGAACGGGTGCATCTGCTGCACGCTCAAGACAGATCTGATGAAACAGCTTGTCGAGATAATGAAAATGAACAAGTTCGACTACATTGTCATCGAGGCAAGCGGAATATGCGAGCCGGAGCCAATCGCTCAGACTATCTGTTCAATGAAATCAATCGGCGGAGTTTACACGGAATTCGGAACTCCGAGATTGGACTGCATCGTGACAGTCGTTGACGCCCTCCGTATGGCGGACGAGTTCGGCTGTGGAGAAAGTCTGGAGCGCAAGGACCTTGACGAGGAGGATATTGAGAACCTTATCATTCAGCAGATTGAATTCTGTAACATAGTGCTTTTGAACAAAGCGTCTGAGGTTTCACCGGAAGCCTTGAACAAGATTAAGAAGATTATCCGCGAGATACAGACCAAGGCGCAGATAATCGAATGTGACTATGCAGATGTCGATATAGAGAAGTTGCTGGACACCAATATCTTCGATTTTCGTCAGACCGAGCAAGGTGCCGGGTGGATTCGCGGTATCGAAAGCGATGTCCACGAGGATGAGGATGAGCATCACCACGAACACGATGACGACGATGATGACCACGATGAACACGACGACCATCACGAGGACGAGGACGAACACGACGACCATCATCACGACGATGAGGACGACCACGACGAAGAGCACCATCACGGACACGAGCATCACCATCATCACGAACACCATCACGAGCACGAAGGCGGCGAGGTCGAGGAATACGGCATAGGCACATTTGTATATTATAGAAGACCGGCTTTCGACCTGAACAAATTCGACTGGTTCGTCAGCAAGAAACTTCCAAAAAGCGTCATCAGAGCAAAGGGACTTTGCTATTTCTCCAACAACACCGATATGTCCTGCCTTTTCGAGCAGGCCGGCAAACAGATAATGCTGCGTGAAGCAGGCCAGTGGTACGCCACCGCACCTGAAGAGGATTTAATCCGAATGATGAGGCAAGACCCTACCATAATGAAGGATTGGGACGCCCACTACGGTGACAGAATGCAGAAAATAGTATTCATCGGCCAGAAAATGGACAAGGAGCAGATCTGCAAAGACCTCGACGCCTGCCTCGTCGATGACTCCGAATAGCAGTCTCCGTAAGCCCCCCTAAGGGAGACTGTCTTGAAATAGCTTGATTTGGAAAATCAGAGCAAAAACAGTACTTTCGTGCTACAAATCTGTTAAGTATTACAAAAATATAGCACGGGACTATGTTTTTTCACAGAAAATACTATCTCAATCAGCTTATCTCGGCAAGGTTGACATCTGGAAATAGCGACAAATTTCACTTCATCCTGTACGGCTGATCATCGTAGAGGGTGAAGCGCTTGGCTTTGCGGATCCACTTCTGTTCCTCGGCCTTCACATATTCCTTGGCATCCTGGAACGAGATTTCACCGGAGAGATATGACGCAAGTTTCTCGTCAGCAAGCTTCCTGTAGAAGTCGGAAGAAAGCGAGAATTCCGGATAAATGTCCTTGAAATATCTTATCAGCTGAAGCGTATGGAGGAGCGAATGATATTGTGCCCCGGGCTTCAGCATAATCTGGTAGCCGAAACATTTTTCTCCCGCATAGCGCCCGGCAGAAGGCTTGAATGAGCACGGTCTGAGCAAGACTCCGTCTGGTATAGGAAGCCTGTCGTAAGGCCCATGAGTGATGAACGGAGCTCCGAAATACTCATAAGGCCTGGCCGTTCCGATTGCGGGCGTGATATTCGTATTGTTCCACAAACCTCCACCGCTGTACATATAGCACGTGAAAAGGCCAGGAATGTCAGACGCCGGTGCTATTGTCCACGGCAGCAAGTCTTTATTATAGTCGAGAGCCAGCGCGGATATGACGTGAAGAGGATATTTTGCACCTATTTCAGCATAGAACAGATTGCAGAGTTCGCCGAGCGTCAAGCCGTGCCTGTGGGCGACCCTCGGAACAAATGCTTCCGTTTCAGTCGTAGGGATAGTGCCCTCCACAACCCTTCCGGCAGGGTTTATATGGTCAACAATATACAACGCCGGCGGTTCGTCCATAACCATAAGCAGCATCATAAGACGCAGCACGTCCTTCGTATAATTGAAATACCTAGCCCCGACGTCCTGAATCTCCACGACAATCGCGCTCAGCCCCCTCAGCGATTCCGAATCGAAATGGATATGGTTAGTTCCAGGGGTCAACTCGGCATCCTCAGGCTGAAACAGCCTATGCAGATTGCCGCGCTCCTTGAAAATCTGATACATATAACTGTCGGTGCTCGTATCCCAGCAATTCTGAGTACAGAAGCATCCGACTTTGCCGTCGGTCAGAGCCTTATCCAACTGGTCCGCCAAAGGCGTTGTCCTGAATGAAAACATAGGAATCAGACGTTACTTATAATCCTTTTGGCCACGCTTATGACTTCATCGCCGAGTTTCTCCGCCTCGGATTCGGTTGGAGCCTCGGAATAGATTCTGATGATAGGTTCGGTGTTGGATCTGCGGAGATGAACCCACTGCTTCTTGGACTCAAAACTTATCTTCACACCGTCAATGTCATTGACATTTTCATCGCGATAAATATTCTTCAACTCCGACAAAATCTTATCAATCAATGATTTATCAGACAATTCAATCTTGTTTTTCGCGATATGATATTCAGGATAAGTCTTTTTGAGCTCAGAAACCTTAATTTTCTTGTGGGCGAGATTGGAGAGGAAAAGGGCCACGCCGACCATTGCATCTCTGCCGTAATGGATTGCAGGATAAATGACGCCACCATTGCCTTCACCTCCGATCAACGCGTTTTTCTCCCTCATTAGAGTAGTTACATTCACTTCACCGACCGCAGACGCGAAATAAGTTCCGCCATAGCTTTCGGTAACATCGCGCAAAGCTCTGGAAGAAGAAAGATTGGACACCGTCACAAGATTCTTCTCGCCTTCTGATTTCGCTTTAGAAAGCACGTAATCGGCAACGCTGACCAATGTATATTCCTCGACAAAAGGCTCTCCGTTCTCGCAAATGAATGCAAGCCTGTCAACGTCAGGGTCAACAGAAATGCCCAAATCCGCTTTTTCCTTGACCACAGTTTCGCTCAGTTGCACGAGATTTGCCGGAAGCGGCTCCGGATTATGCGCAAAATCTCCTGTAGGTTCGCAGTTAAGTTCTACGCACTTTACTCCAAGACGTTTGAGCAATCTCGGCATTATGATTCCGCCTACGGAATTGACAGCGTCCAGAACTACAGTAAAATGCGCGTTGCGTATGGCATCCGCATCCACCGCAGGCAGTTGCATTACCGCATCGAGATGCTTGTCTGTAAAATCCTCGTCCGTGATGACTCCCAATTCATCCACCTGGCCAAAGTCAAAGTCTTCAGATTCAGCACATTCAAGAACAGCCTGACCTTCCGCCGCTGTAAGGAACTCTCCCTTTTCGTTGAGAAGTTTGAGCGCATTCCACTGCTTCGGATTATGAGAGGCAGTGAGGATGAGCCCTCCGTCCGCACCGGAAAGAATCACAGCCATTTCCGTTGTCGGAGTAGAAGCGAATCCTGCCCTTACCACATCGACGCCACAAGCCACCAATGTGCCGCAAACCACATTTTCAACCATTTCTCCGGAGATGCGGGCATCCTTGCCGACAACTACCATGTATCTTTCTCCGGCCTGCTTGGGTCTTCTTTCCTTCAGTTTTGCGCAATATGCATAAACGAATTTGACTATATCTACTGGCGTGAGTGCTTGTCCCGGTTTTCCGCCGATAGTTCCACGGATTCCGGATATTGATTTTATAAGTGTCATCGTTAAAAAACTTAATCTTTCAAATTTAAGATTTAATCGGGCAACGAGCAACCTCAAAATCAGAAATCATAAACAAGCATCAAATTTCGCATCAACTTTTTCAAGAAAAATTTGGATTTACAGTAAAAATGCCTATCTTTGCAATCCCATCAGCGAAAATGCTGTAGGAAATGCAGAAATGCTGGGTTCGTATAACGGTTAGTACTCAAGATTCTCAATCTTGCAATATGGGTTCGATTCCCGTACCCAGTACGAAAATCGAGAAAGAGTTGTCCAAAAGAATGGTCAACTCTTTTTTTGTTTGACAAAGTCTGCAAG
>CAVKAQ010000105.1:0-7172 GCA_963654225.1 Butyricicoccaceae bacterium
ACCGACACCGGAGCCATAGCCTTTGACAGCAGGCAAGCCCATTCCCCTAAGACGTACAACAGTCCCGGACTGAGTACCCGGCTCGATTTTCACCTTATAATTTCCGTCCAGACATTGAACAGTTGTCTCCGCACCCAATATTGCATCAGTTACAGATATAATCTTAGTGCAGAACAGATTCTTCCCGTCTCTCTTGAGTGACGGATGCGGATCCTCCTCTATTACTACTAGTAAGTCTCCGTTTATTCCACCGGCCTTTGCGGCATGGCCTGCACCTTTCACGGTCAGCTGCATTCCGCTCTCTACGCCCGCAGGAATGTCAACCTTGATTTTGACAGACTTAAGCACAAGTCCTGAACCACCGCAAGTGTGACACGGATTGGAAACGATCTTTCCTTCGCCACCGCACCTTGAACAAGTCGTATAAGAAACTGTCTGGCCAAAGATGCTGCGCATAACCCTCTGTTCCTGGCCTGTGCCATGACAAACAGGGCAAGTCTTAATGTCAGACGCATTCTTTGCACCCTTGCCCGCACAATCCGGGCACTGCTCGTACCTTTTGATCGGGACTTCCTTGGTCGCGCCTTTGGCAATTTCCTCAAGCGTAAGATGCACACGCGTCCTTATATCGCGTCCACGCATAACGCGCTGCCCGCCGCTTTGACGGCCGAAACCGCCAAATCCACCGAAACCGCCTCCAGACTCACCAGACCTGAAATCAAAGCCCTCTCCGAACAGATTGTTCAGAATATCGTTGATATCTATTCCGCCGAAGCCTCCGCTGAAGCCGCCAAATCCGCCCGCTCCACCGAAACCGCCGGACGGTCCATTGAAACCGAACTGATCATATTTGGCTCTCTTGTCCGGATCACTCAAGACCTCATAAGCCTCAGAAGCCTCCTTGAATTTTTCCTCTGCATTCTTTTTCTCCTCGTCAGTACCACTGACCCACCTGTCAGGATGCCACTTCAGAGCCAGTTTCTTAAATGCGGACTTTATATCATCGGCACTTGCGCTCTTATCCACGCCGAGGACTTCATAATAATCTCTTTTGTCTGCCATAACTCAATCTCCTATTCAGCGGATTATATTCCCACAACAACTTTAGCGTAACGGAGAATCTTTCCGCCAAGAGTATAACCTGTCTCTATCACATCATAGACCAGGCCTTTCTTGTCAGCATCCTCCACCGGCAACTGAGCGACGGCTTCGTGAAAATCCGTATCGAATTTCTTGCCCTTAGCATCTATTTTTTCAAGCCCCTTAGTCTTGAGATACTTCATCAGTTTGTCATAGATCAAACCTGTCCCCTCTTTGGCGGCCTCGTCGCTGGACTCTTTGAGAAGCGCCATAGCTCTCTCGCAATCATCCAGAACCGGCAACAGGCCTTTTATTGTTTCGGAAGCGGCAGATGACACCAGAGAAAGTTTTTCCTCCGCTGTCCTTCTGCGGAAAGTCTCAAACTCCGCCATCAGACGGATATAATCGTCTTTCTCCTTCGCCAATTTCGCCTCAAGTTCTTTCTGCTTAGACTCAAGAGATTCTATTTTCTTTTCCAGTTCTCCACACTCACCTTTCTTATCCGTTTCCTCAACAGGACATTCCTCAGACGCAACAGAGCCGTTATCATTTTTCGATACCGTCTCCTTTGTCTCCTTCTTCATATCCTTTTCGTCCTTCTTCACCTGCTTCTCTTCTTTTTGTTTTTTCATTTTTCTTTAACCTCTTATATCTCTTTAAATACAACCCGTAAATGGTTGCTATTATTATTGCCCAAATCATACTGACACGCCCCCGGCGTAGGGTCATCGACCGAAGACGCACCGCCAACACAGCAAAATATCTGCCATTGGGTCAGACTGACAATTTGACACAACGGCAGAATATAAAATCAGATATTAAAGCGGAATACGCGGGCTTATTTCACATATCCGCGTGTCAGCTGAAGAACTCTGTCAGGATAATTCGAGATGATCGCGTCAACCTTCAGGTCAATCATTCTCTGAATTTCTGACTCATCATCGACTGTCCAAGGAACAAGTTTGATTCCGGCCTTGCGGCAGTTCTCCACCATAGCCTTGTCAACAGTGGTATGCTCAGGGCTGAGCCAATCCGGAGTGAATTCCAACTTGCCCATATAGGTATTCCAGTCGGTATCTTTCTTTCCGATAAGGTAAGAGAGTTTCACCTGAGGATATTTCTCGTGCATATAGTTGAGAGCCCTCACGTCAAAGCACTGGACCACAAGTCTGTCTCCAAGATTCTTGGAAAGAAGCAGTTCCATACACTTATCCACGAATTCGTGATATTCAGGCCAGTTGACGCCTTCGTCCTTGCCTTTCTTGCACTTGATTTCGATATTGTATCTCAAAGGAGAAAGTCCCTTGTCACTCACCAGAGTCTCGACAGAATCAATCAATTCAGCCGCAAGCGGCTTCACTGCAGGAGACTGCTCCTTGCCCGGCCACACTTCACTTGCGCGTTTGCCCACATCGTATTTCGCGATAGAGTCGTACGGCATAGTGAACAAATACTCTTTCGGGTCATCCGGCTTCACCTCACTTCCGTCAGGGCGTGTCGCATAGCGCGGATGGAAATAAGCATCGTGTGAAACGACAACCTTGCCGTCCTTGCTGACCTGCAGGTCAAGTTCAAGAGTATTGACACCCATAAGGGCCGCATTGGTCATAGAAGTGAGAGTATTCTCCGGCCACAGACCGGCACCGCCTCTATGAGCCTGGACATCAACATAATCGCTCATATTGACATCATACTTCCACTCTTTTCCGAAACGGCTCTTGACATATACAGTCACCACTTTGGCATACTGGCTCGGTGTCGCGGCAAAGTAATGGATATTCGTCCTCGGCTGACGGAATCCGGGTATCGACTTGCCCAACTTTTCGTAATAAGACTCAATCTGCTTGATATATGTAGGAGAGCAATCCTGAACCTGCTCCATAGGTCCCATATCTTTGCCGTCCTCAGCCCAAGTCACAGTCCAGTTTTCATCATAATCCCAGACATTGGCAATCACAGAGTTAGGGTGATACATACTCTGTCCTGGCTTGATAATTTCAACCTGATAATCATCTGACTGGCCGAGAGAATGATAGAACCAGCTTATGTTCTTGCCCTTGACAGAGAAAATCTCATATCCAGAAGGTGTACCGTCACGGCACCAGTCGGCAAACCACCAGGAGCCACAGATGCTGGCAGCATTGTGATCCATAATGCCTGGCGCAAGCTGATAGTTATTCATGACGTGAGTATGTCCTGAAAGGATATCAACCTTACGGCCTGAAAGCATCGCAATAAGTTTGTCCGCATTGATAATGCGTTTGTTATCCTTCTTCCTATACCAGATTTCAGTAGGGCTGTGCTGCGCGATGAAAATATGAGTCTTCTTAGGAACCTTAGAGAGAAGTTTCTTGACGAATTTCAGAGTCTCGGCAGAATATCCTTCTTCATAAGTCTTGTCCTTCGAGTAGATTATATTGTTCAGGCAGATATACAAATCCTTACCCATAAAGAAAGCATAATCGTGCGGACCGAAATTCTCAAAATAGTCGTCCGAATAGTTTCTGAACGCGCGCTCCTTGTTATAGTCGTGATTACCGGTCACATAATATACCGGGAAGCCGACTTTGGACATTTTTTTCCTTATGGACGACAACATTTTCGGGAGTTCCTTGTCCCATCCCATATCGCCGAGCATAATACCGACTACAGGTCCCTGTTTCTTATACTTCTTGCCTTGTTCTTTCAAGTCATCGAAAGGCTCGTCGCTGAACTGTTTAAACTGATCCTTATTCCTGACCTGAGGGTCAGAGATGGAGAACAAAGTATAATGCGACTGCCTGTCGGTCTTCTCGAGATCGAAGTCGAACGTGTCATTGGAAGCCTTGCGATAGAACTCAGGGGTTCCTGATGAATAGTCGGCGACATAACCTGCAGGCGTAACGATATAAACGAATTCCGCCTTGCCGGCTACATTCAATTTGAACAGGCCATCCTTGTTAGTCTTGGCAAATGAATAGCCGTCAGTCACGAGTACGCCGGACAACGCTTCGTTGCCGCATCGCACCGTTCCTGTAACTTTTCTTGCATCAGCTATCGTATAGACAGCCAGGAATGCAAGCATTGACAATAAAAACTTTCTCATTTTGATTTATTCTATAGCTTTCTTTTCACTCTTGATAAGCAATGCGCAGAGCACGACACCGATACCTGCACCTATGGCAACGGTCAAATTTGCCGCATTCCAACCCATCGAATTTGCCACGCTGCCGACAAAAATCTTCGAGCAGATCGCGTCGCCGATGAAATATCCGAACAGACCGACAAAACCCGCAGCGGTACCGGCCGCGTTCTTAGGCACAAGATTCAATGCCTGAATGCCCGTGAGAGCGACAGGACCATATATGAAGAATCCTATCAGACAGAGAGCGACATACACCAGGACTTTCTGCATCGCCGGGCTCATCTCCATATATCCGGAACCGACAAACCAGTATAGCAGAACGCCGACCATACAGGCGAGCATACATATCACGTTCATAGGAGCGCAACGCCCTTTGAAGATTTTAGATGTGGCCAGACCGCAGAGAATAGTACCGAACGCACCGATCAGGTTGTGTATCGAGAATGCAAGTTTACTTTCTTCTGCAGTCATTATGTTCTCGTGCTGCAGGAATGTAGGAGCCCAGTCGCCGATGCCGTAACGGACCATATATACGAATATATTGCTCAGCGCAACAATCCACAACAGCTTGTTTTTGAAGACGTAATCCACAAAAAGCACCTTGAACGGGAGTTTTTCTCCGGATGCGCTCTTGCTTTTTACTCCGCTGTAGTCGTTTCTGTACTCCTGCACGGAAGGGAGTCCGCAGGATTCAGGCGTATCTCTGATTGCCCACCAGCAGAAAACCGCTATTACGATTGCCACCAATGCCGGGAATATGAAGTTGCCTCTCCAAGCCTGAGCCGCATCAGTTCCGAAAAAAGGAGCCAGATCCGTGAGGATTAAAACGCCTGCAATAGCCAGCAGACCGAGCGAGAAGCTGCCGATGGTATGTGACACATTCCACACCGACATCTTGAAACTCCTTTCGTTCTGGCTGAACCAGTGAGCCATTATACGTCCGCAAGGAGGCCAGCCCATACCGGACAGCCAACCTACGACAAGCATCAGCACGAAAATGATACCCGTATTGAGCGCGACATTTCCGCCATAAGGGAATATACCGGTAAGTATCATTGTGAGAGCGGAAAGCACAAGTCCTACGCAAAGGAACTTGCGAGAATCTGAGCGGTCTGACACGCTGCCCATTATGAACTTGCTGAATGCGTAGGCGATGGAAACCGCCGACATTGCGAGTCCGACTTTTCCAGCATCGAGAATGCCTTGATTTATCATATCAGGCGCAGCCATCGAGAGGTTTTTCCTCACCAGATAGTAGCCCGCATATCCAAGGAAAGCACCGATGAACACTTTCCATCTCATCGCATCAAATACCCCGGAGATTTTTTCCGCTGGGACTTTTTCCTCTTTCGGAGCCGGAGGGTCAAAGAATCTTGCCATTTGTTTTTGTCAATAATTATGTATTACACCATATTCCGAAGACAAAAAAAATTGCTTTCGAAACCGGAATCATTACGTTCCGAAAGCAAAGTTACAATTATTTTCTGAAAATTTCAGGACCGAGTGAAATGGTTTATTTCGGCTTATGCGTTACGCTCGCGTTTCAGAAGAGATATGATTTCATCTTTTGAGCGCACCAGTTCGTTCAGATTTGCAATCAGAGCGTCACGCATTGACACTGCAGCTTCCAGTTCTGCGATACGTGCTTCAAGTCCGGATTTGACGCCGGCAAGGTCTTCATTATATTTCACCTTGAGTTCTTCAAGTCTTGACTGTCCGGCGGACGGCTTATAACCAAGGACAAGTTCTTCTTCCGAGATGTTGAGCTGACGTGCTATGTCCGGCAGACGTCTGCTTATGATCCGGGACTTGCCACGTTCGATGTTGCGGTAAGAAGTACGTGAGATATCAAGCCGGCGTGCCATTTCATCCTGAGAAATGCCTTCTTCGGTTCTCCTGCGAATTATGTTCCCCTTAATGCTATCGTTGTCCATGATGCAATAGTTTGATATTCACGGACAAAGATATTTCTATTCCAAATCAGAATCAGGCAACCGATTCTTGCCATTGGCAACTTTATGTTACCATAAGGTCAATAACATCAGTAAAATTTCCGCTTGACAGGCAATTCGAGTACTAAAAAACATAGCCTAACGTGATGCCGTAAGACGACACATCAGAAATGAAGCCTTTTTCAGCATTGAACGCATACTCTCGATTCAATGCAAGCCTAAGACGCCATATCTGAATGCCTATGCTCGGTCCTACGAGTCCATACATAGTCTTGTCTATTGAAGAATGGTCAGTTTCGAATAAACTGCCCGCCCCAAGATTGACACCCACATACGGTCTGACCAAGCCGGCCTTAAGTATCATATATTCAGCAAGAAATTTCATTTCCGGCTGATGATAACAGAGCACCTCTTTTGTCATTCCCGTTTCTCTGTAGTTCTCTGTCGTTACCTTTCCGAATTTGTAAGACAACTTGGCGCCACAAGAAAAATGTTCGTTGAATCCGTACCTGTACTCAGCATATATTTCCGGTCCTAAATTCTTCGACGGACCTCCTACCGCCCCCAAGATTCCATATCCGTCAGCACCTGCCCCAAATTCAAATTTACTCCCTTCATAGTCCTGCGCCGATACAGTAACCGACAACACGACAAGCCCAATAAAGGCAATCCAAGTCTTCATAATGATTTCCATAACAAAAGCCAAGACGCAACTCCTAGCTTAGGCGTTGCATCTTAACTAAAACATCTTGGAGAACGATTCGCTAATACTGTTTACTGGACCTCAACTGGTATATGGATTCTATATTGTCCGGTTACACAATACTAATGCATTGATCTTTCTTTTGCATTGTTTTGAAGAATTTTTGTTACATTCGCATTGATACCAGCATCTGTTTTGCTGGTGCGTGAAAAGAAAAGGAGAAACGAATTATGGCAAAGCCTATCAAAGAAACGCCTATCCTCTATGATGAGGATGCCTACCGCTTCGAAATGGCGGTTCACAATGTCGTTCC
>CAVKAQ010000106.1:0-7089 GCA_963654225.1 Butyricicoccaceae bacterium
CATCGAAGGGACAAGGTAAAACGTTTTTCCGTGGCCGCCACTGCACTCAGTTATATTGTGTTTAGATGCAAAGAGTTGCGTTTTCAGCTTGTGAATTCATATAATATGCCTCATATTTGCATATAATTCGATTTAATCATAAGACGCTGCCCAAAAATCGTTGTATTCCTAAATTCCACAGAAAACAATGTATGCACATAAGGGAGAAGAACTGAACGCCGAACCCGAAGCGCCGCAGAATCTATAGCCGTAGGACTCCACCTGTCAAGCAATCCCGGGCGCGTGGTTACAAACGCCCGGGATTTTCGGAAAGTAAATTAATCAGAGTCTCACACTTAAGATAATAGGCATATTTGGACTCTGCAAGGGAATAGGCGGCCTTTATGGATTCGACAAGTGCAGTGCTCCAACTCAGATAATCTGTTGTCCCGAGGTTGTATTTCTCGCTCAACTGGCGCTGCGCCTCCTCTGCATAATGGACTTCCTCCTGCGCCCGCAGGTACTTGTCCCAGGCGGCATCACAGTCCATCTGCGCTTGAATGATTTGTTTTCGCACCTTTTTGTATGATACTTCCGCCGCAAGTTTTGCTTCCTTTACAGCCACATCAGCGCGCTTTGCGCCGTTCCTTGCCGAAAGCCCAGAGAATATCGGAATCTTAAGTCCCAATGACACATATGCGCTGGCATTATCGGCATACTGCTGGAAAAATGGATAGGCCTCATAGCGGATGGTACCGTCCAGATTCTGGATAATTTTCTTTCTTGCGTCAGACCAGCTTGAACCGTAACCCACTGACAGTGACAAAGTCGGCCAGAGGGCGGATGTTGCGACATTATAATCTGCTTCAGCAAGGCTCTGGTTCAACACGGAAACCTTGTAATCAGGATTATTATGGACGGCAGACTCAATTTCGATGATTGTCATATCTATGTCGAAAGATAGTGGCTCCGCCACGCTGAATGACTCGTACTCCTCAATCTCCAGCAAGTCGCAAAGGGTGAGTTTCGCCATCTTTTCCGTCAGCTGTGCGGAAGATATATCATTTTCTGCAGCAAATAGTTGCGAACGCAGTTGAAGGACATCAGATTCTGTTATGCTGCCAGCCTCAAGCAGATTCTGCGAACGGACGAGCTGCTTTTCTATGATTTCGGCGGTTTTGACGGCAATAGCGACCTGTTCCCAGGCGCAGAGCACATCCATATATGCCGCGATGACGTTGAGCTTCAGATTATATCTAGCAGACTCTTCCTTCAGCAAAGAAGCCTTGAGTGAGAGTTTCGACCTTTCGAGACTCTTCAGTTTCCTTCCACCCTCAAACAATGTTATACTCCCTTCAATGGATGAACTGCTGTTGATCGTGAGGCTGGTCTGGACGAACTGATATGTGGTGGGATCGAGAACTCGGCCTGTGGATGCAGTGTAACCGGATGATGCGAAAAGAGAAGGCACGAAGGCCCATTTCCCCTCCTGCAAGTCAAGTCTAGACTTGTCAATGGACAGGGATTGTTTCTGGATATCAATATTGTGTTCCTCAGCATATCTGATGCAATCATCCAAAGCCCATACCTTCATTTGGGCAATACCGGAGACAGTCCAGAGCAGCGAAACAATTAGTGCAAGGATTCTCTTCAGCATATCACTCCGTCCTTTATATGAATGATTCTATGAGTTCTGTCAGCGACAGACTGTTCGTGAGTCACTATGACCAGAGTGCTTCCAGTCTCCCGGTTTATCTGTGTCAGCAGATTCATCACCGATTCAGTGGAGGCGGAGTCCAATTGTCCGGTAGGCTCATCTGCCAGAATGATGTTCGGTTTCGTTATGATGGCGCGGGCAATCGCCACCTTCTGCTTCTGACCGCCTGAGAGTTCGTTAGGGTAATGCTTTCTCCAGTCGATAAGCCCGAAACGCTCCAGTAGCGCTTCTCCTTCGCTTTGCATCAGTCTTTCAGGCATTTTCCTGTAAGTAAGCGGAAGGATAATGTTGTCAAGGATGTCCATATACGGGATAAGATTGGCCGACTGGAACACGAAACCGATCTTCTCATTCCGGAGTGCCGCCAATCTGTCGTCATTAAGACCTTTCACCTGCTCCCCTCCAATCAGATATTCCCCTTCATCAAACTTGTCAAGCAACCCGAGTATGTTGAGTAATGTTGATTTCCCCGATCCGGATGCACCCATTATGGACACAAGTTCCCTTGCTCCGATGTACAAATCTATGCCCTTCAGAACGGGAAGTGTCTTGTACGGAGTGACGTATGACTTATATATGCCGTGTAGCTCAATCATGATAGTTCGTGATGACAAGGTCTTCTGCGGTTATGCCGTAAACTATCTGGACTTTTTCACCGTCGGATAGTCCGAGCACGACCATCTTCTTCACAACCTTATTCTTCAAGCTGTCAGTCATATAGACGAAAGTCGTGTCACCCGTGAAATATATGCATTTCTCCGGCACCGTCAGTACATCTGAAACTCTGGAAAGCACCACCTCTCCAGTGGCCGAGTACCCGGAGCGGAGTTCCGCTGAACAATCGCTCAACGTAAAGACGGCCTCGATAGGGAACTTGACGGCACCACCTTTCATTTCCCCTTTGGCCGATATCTTCGTTATTATAGCCTCCTTTTCCATATTCTCAAATGCCAACAAAGAGAGTTTTACCGGCATCCCTATAGTCAGACTGCCGATATTCTTTTCAGGGACATCAGCCTTGAAAATATAGTGATCTGCTCCTACTATGGTTGCAATTGTGCTGCCCACATTGTAATTGCTCCGCTCAACAACGGACGAACCAACTTTCACAGGAATGTCTATTATAATTCCTGAGGTGCTGGAACTGACGATATTGTTGGGCCGGTTCTTTCCTTTCTGTCTGAGGCTCAACTGTTTCACAGAAGTTGAATAATTCTCTTGAGCCGTAAGGTATTCCTTCTCAGTAGCCTCAAAATCAACCTTTGATATAGCTTTTTTCTCAAGCAGTTTCTTCTGCCTTTCATAAGTAGCCTTTGCCGTAGTCAGGTTAATTCTGGCGACATTGACATTGTTCGTCAGTTGCTCCACCTCGGAAGAGTTCGGAACGAGACTGACAGAGGCCACAGGGTCTCCCTCTTTTATCACATCACCCACATTGACATACACAGCATCCACCACTCCGGATATCTGGGTTTTCACCTCTATCTCCTTGCTAGGATAAACAAATCCGGAGAGGTGAAGTATCTCCTCAATGGTTGACACCTCTGCTGTCGTGGTGGCATAGTATTTTTTTTCTGAGTCCTTTATGAGGCTGTAGGTAATGAAGCCCACCGCACCAACGAATACAGTCACAACTATTATGCTGAATGTCTTCATATTATCCTCTGTTTTCGTATCTTATTGCATCAACCGGACTTATCTGCGATGCCTTGAGTGCCGGAAAAATGCCTGCGGCTATGCCGCTCAGGCACAACACGACAAAGGCTGCGACCACCGCTGGAACGTTTATCTGCAGGTCGTCCATTATATCCGTATGCAGCATAGGCAGCACAATCTTGTTGGAGAGCAAAACGACAAGTCCTCCCAGCACGACTCCAACGAAACCGGCTATTAATGTAATTGTAATCGACTCCGCCATAATCATTGAGATTATCGACCCGGAAGTGGCTCCAACGGCCTTGCGGATGCCTATCTCGCTCGTGCGCTCCTGCACTATTATGAGCATCACATTGCAAACGCCGACTATTCCGCTCAGCAACAGGCAGATGCCTACAATCCATATCAGCACTTCCAACCCATGGAACAGGCTCTCGAAAGCGGATGTCTGTGCCTCAATGTTACTGACATATACAGCCTGCTCATCATGCGCATCGAAACCACAGTCCCAGGCGAGCCATCCTTTGAGATCATTCTCGATATCTGATGTATTCGCATCTGAAGAAAGTGAAACGCAGAAGGATGATATCTTGCCCTCTGAATTGAAACTGTTCACAAAGGACGATGCCGGCACATACACGGAATTCCGCTCCTGCATCGAAAATAAGTCTTCAGAAGATAGCACTCCGATTATCCTGAACAGGTTCCCCTCTGCATCCACCATCTTCCCTATCGGGTCTTGATTCTGGAAGAGCGCTTTCTTGATTCCCTCACCTATGACGGCCACGTTCCGTTCCTTGAGGTCATCCATCCTACTGATGCCCCGGCCTGCCTTTATATCCAGAAGACGGATGTCAAAATAATCCGCATCAACTCCTTTGATTGACGCAGAGGATGTCTCTCCTTCCCACGACAATGTAAGTGCCGGAGAGGTCATCTCGACGGAATAGGATGCCACACTGCCGTAACGCTGCCCGATTCTATCAACTATATCACTGTCAAAAACAATCTGTGTATCTTTGTTCATCTCTACGGTAGCGACCGAGGCTTGTCCTCCATACACAAACAGGCTCTTCTGGGCAAAAGCATTGAACATTTTCATAACTCCATCCCTGAAGCCGCCTCCGACTCCCAGAAAGATGACAAGCAGAAAGATTCCCCAGGCTATGCCGAATCCGGCCAGAACTGGCCGGAGCCTGTTATGACGTATTGATTGTATAGCGCTGCGGAAGACCTTCATAACAATGATTCCCAGTATTCGCTGTAAAAATTATCGGACTTCATAAGTTCCTCGTGAGAACCCTGCGCCGCAATGTGACCGGATTCCATCACGACGATATTGTCTGACACTCTTCGCACTGTCTCAAGACGGTGAGTGACGAATATGATAATATGGTCATTACGTAGGGAGTCCAGAAGGCTACAGATATGCTTCTCGGTACTGCGGTCCATTGCGGCTGTCATTTCGTCAAGAATGAGAATCCTGCCACCCTTATACAACGCCCGCGCGAAGGCAATGAGCTGTTTCTGCCCTCCAGAAAGATTGATTCCTTCTTCCCCCACAAGTGTGGCAAGGCCATTAGGAAGTTCCGCAATGAACTTGTCGAAACCATATTTCTTGCAGAAAATGACGACATCATTGATGTCTTTCGGTATACTACCAAAGCAGATATTTTCCAGAACCGTACCATTGTAAAGGTAAATATCCTGCGGGACGACCGAAATGAGATCACGCCATTTCCCGAGAGGGATATCAGCTGCCGGTGCGCCGTCAAGAAGTATCTCGCCTTCTTCCGGGACATAAAACCTTTCGAGCATCTGGCACAAAGTACTCTTGCCGCATCCGCTCTCTCCGATGATGCAGGTAATGGTGCCCCTGCTGAAGTTCAGCGACACATTTTCAAATATGCGTCTGCGGCCGATGAAACGGAAGGCAAGATTCCTGGTCTCAAGACAATCAACAGTAAAGTCGAGACTTTCTTCGTAGTTGGTGGGGGACTCCTCTTCTGTATCTACTATCTCGTACATTCTGTCGAAGACAACCCTGGCCTCATTTATCGGAATCATCACAAGCGCCAGATTGGCCACAGCAGGGAATAGGCTCCCGGAAATGCCGATGACCGCCATCAGTTCCCCGGTTGTCATTGCATCATCGAATACGAAAACGCAGCAGAGAGCGATGATTCCTATCTGAATAACCGTGCCGACAATCCCGGCCAGTACGCCGATGCTTATTTTTGTCTGACCGAGGCTGAAAACTTTTTTCTGGAATGTTCCATACAGCGTTTCATTCAGTTTCAGAAAACTCGGTTGTTGTGAGAAACTCTTGATGTCGGACATTCCTCCGATAGTGTTTATGAAGCCGCTCTCGGTCATTGCATAAGAGTCCATCACATCCCGCTGCTGGGAGATGACACGCTTGCTGTTTCTGGAGATGATCCAATAATACACGGGCATGCAGAGAAGTGCAGCAAGCGCAACCTTCCATGAATAAATGAACAGGAAGGCTATCGAGACGAGCAGCACAAGCGCGTTGATTATCGTTTCACCGGCAATGGTGCCTATCACTGACTGAATCCTGCGGGTGTCGTTCAGACGTGCCACCATATCTCCGGTCTTGCGGGTGTCGAAGAACGACTTCGGAAGATTGAGAAGCTTTCCGAAGAAGAAGCGGATTATCCTGTTGTTGAAGTCCCGGCTCTGGGTTATGAGCAGTTTGCTCCTCTGGGCGGAAATGGCGACATTCGCCAGAAGCAAAATCAGCACGAGAACGACTCCGGCAATAAGTTTGGCGGTATTATGTGACGGGAGAACGTCATCCACAAGTTTCTGTGAAAAGACGGCCATCACCATACCAAGAACGGATATCACGAGGCCGATTGCCACACTTGCTCCGAGGATTCCGAAGTCCTCCCGGATGAGAGAGAGCAGCCAGTTCTTCTTACGCCCGGAAATGGCGGTTTTCTTCTCGAAAGTATCGTTCGGCTCAAGCAAAAGACATTTTCGCGTCCAGATAGCATCAAGCTCCGCTTCGGTCATTTCAAGCACACCCTTTGCCGGGTCTGAAATAATGAACTTTTCTTTCTCAAAGCCGTAGCATACAATGTAATGCGACAGGACCTTGTATATGATGACGGCGAGTATGCAGGGCTTCCCATACTCAATGAGGTCCGGGATTCCGCCAGCTTCTGCACCCTGAGCCGCGAAGCCCATCTGTCCAGCCGCTTGATACAGTCCCAAAAGTGTGGTCCCGGTGTTTGAGGTGCCACTGATTTCCCTCAAATGAAGAATGGAGGAATCACCACCGTAGTATTTGACAATAGAAAGCAGGCAGGCTGCTCCGCAGTCAGTCATATCGTGCTGGTTCACGAAGGATTTCTCTATGAGTTTTCTGTCAAGCATCGTTATTTCAGCCAGTCAAGTATGGTGCGGATGGGAACTGCGCCACGTTTGTAGTGTTCAATGTAACCTTCCGAATCATATATGAACAAGGAGGGTGGGGAGATCACGTCCAAGGCCATAGCCAGTTCCGGAAATTCCTCGACACACACTTTTGCACCGTCAATGTTCTCCAGAGGGTATTCCATCAGGAAAAAGTCAAGCTCTTCTCGTGGAGAGATTGTTACGAATATCCAGTTCGTATTTAGAAAGGTGTCTTTGAATACGATTATCCCCTCTATCTCCTTCCTGCAGAACTCACAGTCGTGACTGAAGAAAAGTATTGCAGTCCTCCAGCC
>CAVKAQ010000107.1:0-7049 GCA_963654225.1 Butyricicoccaceae bacterium
CAAGCGAATAGGAAGACGTACAAGGGTTGTGATTTGCTTTCAGAATTTTTATCTTTGACATATAGTCAACAACTGAATATATGCAAAGAATTGAAACACAGCTTGTTAATGGCTGTTGACTAAAAATAAAATCCGGCGGTTTTCCGCTGGATTTTATTTGTTTAAAGACTGTTTTTCAATTCTATATACGAAGCCCGTGTAGCCTTCCCTAAACTCACATAGATTCCCTGTCCGCGCCAAATTACTGAACAAATCCGCGCCAAATTACTGAATTTATAAAAATGATGGCCTACAGGCGTGCGGGTGATGGGGTTTATGTCGTGCCGATCGGCTGCCTGAAACCATAATCAAATGCATTTTTTTGCAGAGGTGGCGTGGGGTGCCGATAATTTGAGTAACTTAGAGCATAATAGCACTTGAATTTTGTAAAAAACTTCTGAGATGAACAATTATACGAAAGAAGAATTATTCGGTATCGTAAATGCCTTCAATATTGACTCCGATGTTGCGGATATCGCTCCGCTAGGCGACGGACTCATCAATGACACATTCAAAGTCGCAATTGCTTCAAAGCATTACGCCCTTCAGCGCATCAACAACGCTGTCTTTCAAAA
The DNA here is from genome assembly GCA_963654225.1 of Butyricicoccaceae bacterium. Taxonomy (GTDB): domain Bacteria; phylum Bacteroidota; class Bacteroidia; order Bacteroidales; family UBA932; genus Cryptobacteroides. Next base: position 615 of record CAVKAQ010000107.1, read on the forward strand.
TGTTGATCTTCTTCAGAACAACATAGAGAAGGTTACTGCGCATATCCGGGAAAAACTTCTCGCGAAAGACCCGCAGACCTCGCTCGAACAGAAAGTTCTGCGTTTCCTGCCGCTAAAGGACTCAGACAAGACATATTTTGTTGACGGCAAGGGTAATTATTGGAGAATATCCGCGTTTATCGAGGGTAGCCATAACATTTCAGAGGTGAACGAAATGTCCTCCAAGCTTGCAGGCGAGGCGTTCGGCGATTTCGAGGCAATGCTTGTAGATATCCAGGGCGAAATAGGCGAGACCATTCCGGACTTTCATAATATGCCGCTACGGCTTAGGCAACTTCGTGAAGCTGTGGGAAATGACCCTAAGGGAAGAGTCTCTGAAGTAAAAGACCTCTTGGAAATATGTGAAGAATATGGCGACAAGATGTGCTTGGCGGAGAAGTTATACAGCCAGGGCCTTCTGCCTAAACGAATCTGCCACTGTGACACAAAGGTCGGCAATATCCTATTCGACAAGGATGGTAAAGTGCTATGTGTTATTGATTTGGATACGGTGATGCCTTCGTTCATCTTCTCGGATTTCGGAGATTTTATGCGCACCGCGGCTAATCCGGTTGCGGAAGACAGTCCGGAATATGATAAGATAGACGTCAGAATGGACATATTCAAAGCCTTCACTCAAGGGTATCTGCACTCGACAAAATCATTCCTGACGCAGCGGGAGAAGGAAATGCTTCCGTACGCGGTGCAGTTGTTCGCCTTTATGCAGGGCGTGCGCTTCCTCACTGATTATATCAATGGTGACACCTATTACAAGATAAAATATCCCGAGCACAATCTCGTGCGCACCCGCAACCAGACAAAGCTTTTCCAGAGCGCTCTCAAGAAAGAGTCTGAAATGACAGAATTCATTCAGAGCGTATCGACCGGGCTCTAAATTGTGCCAGAGGCTGTCTGATAAGTTGTTCTGCGCTGGTCTGGAGGGACTGTTGACGGTATGGAAATCGCTCTGTCCGGAAATTGCCAACAGTATTTAGGTTAGCTTGTCTGGAAAAATGATGGTTAATCGTCCTAAGTTTATCCAGGGGACAGAAAAAATATATTCAAGTGATGCAAGGTTTTTCGAAGCCTTGCATTTATGTTGTCGGATGCGGCAATTGATGTGTGAATATCGAGATGCTAGGGCCAGGATAACCGGCATCTGCCAGACACCGCCGCTTACTTGTAGTTGATAGTTTATTAGATTGTTATGAATAGAGTTGTGTTAATTATTGTTGCTGCGGTGTCTGCGCTGATGCTGTCGGCTTGTTCGGAAAAAGTGCCGTACACAGTTGCGGACCATTATTTTCTAAAAAATGATGTGGCCGGTGAGGTGCCGTCCAAGCTGAGCAATCGCGCAGACTTTGAAAAGTATTTCGGTATGGCTGCTGTTATGGGCGTGAACGGTTTGCCTTCCGCCATTGATTTTGACAATCAGTACGTCATCGCTGTTACTGAACCTCAAACCAACATGAACACTGAAATTCAGCCGGTCAGCCTAACGCGCGGAAAAGACCATAAGGTGGTTTTCAAATATAAGGTGGAACTCGGAGATGATGTGTCCTACAGCATCAGGCCGATTCTTATAATAATTGTCAACAAAAATTTCGATGGAGAAGTCGTACTGAAGCAGGAATAAAGCTTTAGGATCTGCTAATTACAGTTCGACCCATTTGATATCCGGCTCACGTTTCCACCACGTGAGCTGTTTTTTTGCATAGTGGCGTGTGTTGGACTGTATCTGCCTGATGGCCTCGTCAAGAGATATGTTGCCGTCGAGATAATTGAATATTTCTTTGTATCCCACCGTCTGCAGTGCCGGCAGGTTTCTATATTGCGTCAGCGACTTGACTTCATCGACAAGTCCGTCGTCAATCATCTTGACGACTCTTCGGTTGATCCTGTCAAATGTGATTTCTCTCGGTCGGAACAGACAGATCTTCTCTATTTCGAAGTCCCTCTTCTTGGGCTGTTCCAATTTGAATTCTGTGAATGAGCGGCCTGAGACAATGATGGTTTCAAGAGCCCTGACAACTCTCTGCCCGTTTTTGATGTCGATAGACGCCCAAGCTTTGGGGTCAAGCCGTTTGAGTTCGTCCGCCAGAGCGTCAACTCCTTCGGCTTTCACCCTTTTGGTCAGATTCTCCCTGAGTTCCGGCGGGGGGACCGGCAGACAGTCAAGCCCGTTGCATACTGCATTGATATAAAATCCTGATCCGCCGCACATTACCAGCGTTTCACGACCTTCGGAAAACAATCGGTCAATCAACTTGAGCGCGTCGATTTCATATTGCCCCGAGGAGTAGGGCTCCGTAACGGAAATGCTATGTATAAAATAATGCTTCACAGCGGCTAACTGCGAAGCATCCGGGACGGCCGTCCCTATTGTCATTTCCTTGAATATTTGCCGTGAGTCACAGGAAATTACAGGAGAACCGCATTTAAGTGCGGCATCTATGCTGTAATCGGTCTTGCCTACGCCTGTCGCGCCTGTGATTACGATGAGTTTTCTGCTCATTTGAATGGTCTCGGAACGGACTTTAGAACATCAAGTCCTCGGAACCGTCAAAAATCTGGTCGCTGTCCTCCTCGATTGAAGACTTGAGATCGTCCTCCTCATCCTCCTCGTCGTCATCGGAATCCTCGATGTCGTCACCGAGCAGGTCTTCATCATCGTTGTCTTCAGTCGCTGCAGGCTCGCTCTTGCCCCAGGATGATGATTCTCCTGGCAGATGTTTCTGCTCGTCCGGAAGGTCCTCATAAGCCACAAATCCGTTTTCGAACTCGATAGGATTAGGGCCTTTGCTCTCAACCAATGCTGGATATGTTCTTCCCGGAGTCTCGTCAACTTCGCCCTCGAACGTGACTATGACGCTCTTTCTGTCTGTGACATCGTAGAAATACTTGAAATAGCCGATGCCTTTCTCCACAGTCTCAGCAAGTGTGACCTCATCTACAGTGCCGGCGCCGAGATCAAACATTCCGTATCTTGCAATCGGATCATCCTTCTCACCTGCATCAGCGGCCATTCCCTTGAACTGGATGAGCTGATCGTGAGAAAAGTCCATATCGTCTCTCATCCGTTTGTGGAACTCATAAAGAGTCGTGCTGGACTTCAATTCATATACGCGGGCGAACCCCTTTATTCCCGGTAGGGAAACACGATATCTGAGAATCATATACCTATATAGCTCTTTAAAACTGGCGTCAAAGTTACAAAATATTTCCCCAATATTTCGGTGTAACATTGCAGAATCAGTCGGTTTTAGTTAATTTTGAGTATATGGAAATGAACGAAACGGCAGTCTTTGACTCGTATAAGAGCATAGCTGGTCCTTCTGAAGGTCTCTTCAAGGACAACGGAAGCCGTTTCATCGCTTTTGCTTATCCCGTTGAGACGGAGGAGGAGGTGAAGCAGATAGTCGGTTCTTTGAAAAAGGAATACCACGATGCAAGACATCATTGCTATGCCTATCGTATCGGTTACAAGGGTGATTTGTTCCGTGCAAATGACGATGGCGAGCCGTCTTCTTCTGCAGGACGTCCGATTCTCGGACAGATTGATTCCAACGGTCTGAGTGATATTCTGATTGTCGTCGTCCGCTATTTCGGAGGGATAAAGCTTGGAATCCCGGGGCTTATCCGCGCGTATAAGACGTCTTCCGCAGATGCGATAGCGAACAACTCCATAATCACGAAAATAGCGATGAAGAGGTATCTGCTCAAGTTTGGCTATGATTCAATGAACAGTGTGATGAAGATGGTGAAGGATATGTCGTTGGAGCAGAGTAACCAGAATTTCGGGCTGGAATGTGAACTTACAGTGCGCGTCAGGCTGTCTCAAGTGGCTGATTTTCTGGAGTCGGTTGACGGAATATCAGGATGTTGCGCGGAGGAAATTTGAAAATATATGGGCTGGCCAAAGCTCGTTAATGATATTTTAGAGGCGGAACTTGGTCCGGCCGCCGGTAAAAATGTTTAGCGTTATGCCTAAGAGTCTGATTTCAATCAGTGATTTTTCGAAGGATGAGATCCTTCATATCCTTGACGTTGCCAGGGAATTTGAAAAGAACAGAGAACAGAACTTTCTTGCAGGCAAGGTTATAGCCTGCCTTTTCTTTGAACCTTCAACTAGAACGAGGTTGTCGTTCGAGGCGGCAGTGAACCGTCTGGGCGCAAGGGTGATCGGTTTCCCTGATGCGAAAAACACAAGCGTGACAAAAGGCGAGACTCTTGAGGATACCATCAAAATCGTCTCCAACTATGTGGATATGATAGTGATGCGTCATCCTGTCGAGGGTGCCGCGGCAATAGCTGCAAGCGTAGCTCCTGTTCCTGTGGTTAACGCCGGTGACGGTTCCAATCAGCATCCTACCCAGACTCTTCTGGATATGTACACCATCAAGCAGACGCAAGGCCGTCTGGACGGCTTGACTATCAATATGGTAGGCGATTTGAAGTACGGACGTACCGTGCATTCTCTGTCCGAGGCGATGTCGGATTTCTCTCCGAATTATATTTTCACCGCGCCTGATGAGCTCAAGATGCCGTCAAAATACCTGAAATTCCTAGATGAAAAGAAGGTCAGCTATGAAGAGACTGCCTCTTTGGAAGAGCACCTGAATGACTGTGACATATTGTATATGACAAGGGTTCAGCAGGAGAGGTTCCCAAGCAAGGAGGATTACGACAAAGTCAAGGATACCTATGTGCTGAATGCTTCGATGCTTTCAGGTGTGAAGCCGAATATGAAGATTCTCCATCCGCTCCCTAGAATAACAGAGATCGCGACCGACGTGGACGATACGCCGTATGCTTATTATTTCCAGCAGGCAAGGAACGGAATGTATGTCAGAATGGCGGTAATTTCCTATCTGCTCGGCTATAGGTAAACAAAATATACCATTTGTTTTTGTTTTTGTAAATATTTGTTATATTTACAACGATTTATAATATCTATTGTTAATCGTTATGTCTAAAGTACACGTCTTCAATGCTGGACCTTGCCTTTTGCCCCAGCAGGCTATTGACAGCTCTATAGAGGCTCTGAAAAATTTTAAGAATACGGGAATTTCAGTTCTTTCAGTTTCGCACCGTTCGAAGGAATGGGGAGAAGTGATGGACGAGGTTCGAGCCAATTGGAAGGAACTTCTACATATTCCTGATACACACGAGGTTATATTTCTTGGAGGCGGTGCCAGTTTGCAGTTCTTGTATGTGGCTTTGAATTTTCTCGAGAACAAGGCCGCTTATCTTGACACCGGCGTGTGGGCTCACAAGGCTCTCCAGCAGGCGCAGGGTATCGGAAATGCCTATGCGTTGGCTTGCTCGGCGGACAAGAACTACACATATATCCCGAAAGGTTACGAAATCCCGACAGATATAGATTATTTCCACATCACGACGAACAACACGATCTATGGTACTGAGATTAAGGAGGATATGGATTGTCCCGTCCCTCTGATCGCCGATATGTCCTCTGACATAATGAGCCGTCCGGTAGATGTAAGCAAGTATGCGATGATTTACGGCGGGGCCCAGAAGAATGTCGGGCCTGCAGGTGTCATATTCGCCATTATCCGCAAAGATGCGCTTGGTAAGGTGAGCAGGTATATCCCGCCTATGCTTGACTACAAAGTGCACATCGACAAGGAATCTATGTACAATACGCCTCCGGTATTCTCCATTTTCGTGATGAACGAGACTCTCAAATGGCTGAAGAGTGTGGGAGGTGTTGAGGCTATTCACAAACTTGACGAGGAGAAGGCGGCGATTCTGTATGACGAGATTGACAGAAATGCGCTGTTTACAGGTACTGCGGTCAAGGAAGACAGGTCTATAATGAATGTATCTTTCGTGATGTCTCCGGGTTATGAAGGCCTTCAGGATGAATTCCTTGCGTTCGCGAAGAATCAGGGTATGATAGGCATCAAGGGCCACCGCTCAGTTGGCGGTTTCAGGGCGTCGATATACAATGCCTGCACTAAGGAAGACGTTGAGGCGCTCGTCGGCTGTATGAAAGAATTCGAGTCATTGAAGAAATAAATCATCTGAATATGAAAGTCTTGATTGCTACACAGAAGCCTTTTGCGGCAGTGGCTGTGAAGGGTATTAGCGATATTCTCGAAGGTGCAGGGCACGAAGTAGTGCTGCTTGAGAAATACCAGGAACAGTCTGACTTGTTGTCCGCAGTCGCTGACGCGGATGCGATGATAATAAGGTCAGACAAAGTTACGGCTGAGGTGCTTGAGAAAGCGCCGAAATTGAAAATCGTCGTCAGGGCAGGTGCCGGTTATGACAATGTCGACCTCGAGGCTGCTAAAGCGCACGGCGTGGTGGTGGAGAATACTCCGGGGCAGAATTCGAATGCTGTTGCCGAGCTTGCGATCGCTATGATGA
>CAVKAQ010000108.1:0-6833 GCA_963654225.1 Butyricicoccaceae bacterium
TTTACTATTATTAATTACCATATTTGTAAATTTATGTAAATGTATAACAATGTAAAATAAGGAAATTTTATATCTAACTCATAGGAACTATATTTGCTTAAAAATCAGATAATTATATTAGTTCAATAAAATATAAATATTAGCATAATACTGTAAATATATACTCGGTTCTGCAATTATGTGTCCGACAGTGGTGTTTAGTATAAATTAACTACCTACTTTCTAATAATTTATATTTGCTCTATTGTAGTTTTACTTTATCTCTAATTCCACTCTGTTTAACATTTCTACAAATCTGATTACAATTGTAACAAGAAATCGTGTTTGCTTTTCTGCTTTATACTTATTACATTTGTAAAACTAATGTTAAGAAATATGAACAACCGTTTAGTACAGTTTCTCGCAGCGGAGAACATATCGCAATCTCAATTTGCAGACACTATCGAAGTGGCAAGAGCCAGTGTGTCCCATATAATTGCAGGACGTAATAAACCAGGTTGGGATTTCCTTAACAGTATGCTGAAGCACTACCCTAACTTGAATATCGAATGGCTACTCAACGGTACAGGTAAGATGTACAAAACAGCTGTAGCAGAGCCTGTTATCGAAAATACTCAGCAGAAAACTGAAATCATTCCCGATTTGTTCTCAGCCCAAGAGACTGATGCCGTAGGTGAAAGCAACGGTTTTGCCGGCACCATACATTTGTCCTCATTAAGCTCGCGAGAATCGAAAATCTCAGACAGTGTCCGTACACAGACAGGAATACATCATCCTGAAAACGGCTCCAATGCGGACAACTCCCCTTTCCAAAAAGAGCAAATGCCTGAGAATCAACGTAAAATATCTAAAATCGTAGTCTTCTACGATGACAATACTTTTACGGAAATTTTGTAGAAATCCTTATCTTTGTACAGTCATTTTCAAAATGGTTTTACATACGATATGTACAAAAGATTTATCCGACCTATTCTTTTCAAGTTCAATCCGGAACTTGCACACGTAATGACAATGAAAGGCCTGAAAGTGCTGCGGAAGATACCGTTTGCCAGAAGCCTTGTCCGATTGATATTCAAGAAAGAACATCCGAGTCTTCAGCGTGAGATTTTCGGAATTAATTTCCCGAATCCCGTGGGACTTGCGGGAGGTCTTGACAAGAACGGGGAATGTTATAACGAACTTTCCGATTTCGGATTCGGATTCGTGGAAATAGGTTCGCTGACGGTACGTCCGCAGAGCGGAAATCCGAAGCCAAGACTGTTCAGAGTCGTTCAGGATCAAGCGATTATCAATCGTATGGGAATCAATAACAACGGAATCAATGCTGCTATCGAGAACCTTAACAGGAACCATCCTGAAGTAATCATCGCCGGGAACATAGCGCCTAATTCATCCTCACAAGGAGAACAGGTCGCTGAAGACTATAAAAATGCCTTTTCGCTCCTCTACGACTTCGTGGATATGTTCGTCATCAACATTTCCTGCCCGAACGTAGAAGGTCTGACCAGTCTGCAAGATGTTTCCAGTCTGTCTGACATTATGGATAACCTCCTGAATATGAGGACAGTATTCGACACATATAAGCCGATATTGCTTAAACTCTCCCCCGATTTGGCCCACGTGCAGATAGATGAGATTCTCGAATACGCAATGCTTTCCGGGATTGACGGAATCGTGGCTGGAAATACATCCAGAAAGAGAGACGGACTGACTATTCCTCAAAGCAAAATCGACGAGATCGGCAAAGGCGGAATGTCCGGGGCTCCATTATATCACAAGAACCTGGAAATGGTGAAATACATACACTCCAAAACTTCCGGGAAACTGCCTATCATAGGTGTCGGAGGCATAATGACACCAGAGCAGGCAAAAGAGATGCTTGACGCAGGTGCTTCACTCATAGAGATTTACAGTGGATTTATCTATGAAGGCCCAGGTTTCGTAGAGAGGATTCTCAAATCATTGGACTCAAACAAATCATAATCAAACATACAATGGCAACAGCTGGTATTTGTACTATCGGTGATGAAATTCTCATCGGTCAGATTGTTGATACAAACTCGTCTGAGATAGCGAAAGCATTGAATGAAATAGGGGTACGCGTCACATCGTTGCGATCTATCGGTGATGACCACGACACTATAGTGAAAACCCTGGAAAACGAACTGTCACGACACAATATAGTCATCACTACAGGCGGTCTTGGACCTACCAAAGATGACATAACGAAGGCAGCGCTTGCAGAACTTTCAGGAAGCGGACATTATGTCACCAATGATGACCAGATGCAGATTATGAGGGAGATACTGCATTCCAGAGGAATAGACACAATCCCGTCGAATATCGCCCAGGCAAGTGTGCCTGACAAGGCCGAGGTGATCCCCAATAAATTCGGAACCGCGCCCATAATGGTTTTCCGCTTTCCGGAAGAAAGATTCGGCCATCCTGCCGTGCTGTATTCTATGCCTGGCGTTCCGTTCGAAACTATGAATATGCTTCCTTCGGTTTTGGATGATATCCGTGCACATTTCTCTCTAGCATCCATATATCACAGAAATATAATGACTTATGGTATTGCGGAATCTGCATTGGCAGAGAAGATCAAGGATTGGGAAGACAATCTGCCGTCAGATATGCACCTCGCCTATCTGCCGAATCCGCTGACGGGTGTAAGGCTTAGACTATCAATATACAGCGGAGATCGCACATCTGAGGAAGCGAGAGTCGCAGACAAGATCAATGAACTCAAAGAGATTCTCGGAGACTTCGTATATGCCGACTGTGACGACACGATTGAGCACACTCTGGGAGAACTGCTTAAAAAGAGCAACAAGACCCTGTGCGCCGCTGAATCCTGCACTGGAGGCGAAATATCACACCTTATTACGACCGTTCCAGGCTCTTCGTCTTATTATCTGGGTTCTGTGACGTCTTACGCAGTTCCTATAAAAGAGAAAGTGCTAGGTGTCCCGGAAAACACTATAAACGAATTCGGTGTCGTCAGCAAGGAGGTCGCTGAAGCAATGGCAGAAGGAGTCCGCAATCTTATGGGAGCAGACTTTGCTGTAGCGACTACCGGACTTGCCGGCCCAGGAGGTGGAGACGGAGTCAATCCTGACGGGACTGTCTGGGTAGGAGTAAGCACATCTAAAGGCACGATCGCATCTAGAAAGTTCAATTACCATAATGACAGAAAGCGAAATATCGAACGTTTTGCAGCCTCTGCTCTCTATTTTCTGTTGACTATTGTGAAAAGTGAGTTAACGGCTTAGTATCTCGAAAATATAACAATAAAGTTTCGGGCGGAAACATTTTTGTTATATTTACATTTGCCAACAATAAGAAACCATAATGCTACGCCAATAAATTATAATACAATAATTTACGAAAAAGCCGGCAATCGTTGAACGAAGCTGTCAATTTTACCGATATTCTCCGACAGAACCGACATTTAGAACACCCAAAGAAGCAGTAACCGGCAAATGCTTCTCTGCCGGATGCTGACTTCAGACCTATAGAATTACTAACTTACAGACTTTGACAAAACTTGAAGATCAATTTTAAGAACGACTAATAAGATTCAGCCACGCGCCTTACCTCATCCATAACGCGCAAGAAGTTGCGTCCGGCAACCTTCTCGACATCGGAATCCGAATATCCCCTCTTCTTCATTTCCTCGAACACCAAAGGCATTCTGGAAACATCCTCGAGTCCTTCAGGCGTCACGTTTATGCCGTCAAAATCCGAACCGATGCCCACGTGATCTATTCCGGCTACCTGAACAGCGTGATCTATATGGTTCACCACGTCCTTTACTGAAGGCCTCTTCAGCCCCATAAGTTTACGCTGGATCTCTATCCAAGCCCTGTATTTGTCCGGATTTGCAGGCTCCTTGATAAATTCTTCCTCCACTGCATCAGCAATAGGGTCAAGCCCGGATTCGTCCAACACCTTCGCGAAATCATCAGAAAGGAACAACGGGTAGAAATTGATCTGAATGACGCCATCTACGGCCGCTATCGCCTTCAGCATATCGTCAGTCATATTTCTGCGGTGATTCGCAAGCGCGCGGCAACAGGAATGTGTTGACACGACAGGGGCTTTAGAACAGCGTACACAGTCATAGAAAGTAGCGCCAGATGCGTGAGCCAAGTCGATTATCATACCTATGCGATTCATCTCGGCAACGACTTGCCTTCCGAACGGGCTAAGTCCGCCCCACTTTTTCCCTTGAGCCGCGGAATCGCAAATCTGATTGTCAGTATTGTGTGTCAGCGTCATATATCGGACGCCCATTCTGAAAAACTGACGGAGCAAAGCCAGATTGTTCTGAATAGGAATGCCGTTTTCCATTCCGATGAAGACAGATGTCTTTCCGTTGGCCTTGTTTCTGAACGCATCTTCTGGAGAATAAGCCAGTGCAGCCATATCTGAGGATGCCTCCACAGCATCATATACGCCTGCAAGCATTTCCAGAGCGTAACGTGTGGCAGCGTCCGGCTGCATTGTACCCGAGGTGTATAATGCGAAGAATGTAGCATCGACTCCCCCTCTGCGCAGCTTCGGAAAATCAACCTGCGCAAACGGGTTATCTATGGAAAGATCTCTCAATCGTATAATCTGTGACGGTGTATCACAATGCGAATCCAGTACGAGCATATTATCAATCAATGTTTTCAGACAATTCAGCCCATTCTTCCGTCTTTGCGTCAAGGTCCCGTTTGTCCTCCAGATAAGTTCTTGTCAACTCCATTATGTCATCATCTTTTCCTGGAGACGCAAGGACAGCCTCGATTTTTTTCATCTTTGCCTCGAGTGACGCTATTTCCTTTTCGAGGAAAGAGATACGGTTACGCACTTTACGCTCTTCTTTGGATATTGATTTCTTCTCGATGAATTCTTTTTTACCGGCAGATACAGGTTCTGCCACAACAACAGGCTTAACCTCAGGTTTGAAGCGCCTTTCCAGCTCCTGGAGATTCTCAATCTTGCGTTCATCAAGAAAATCCTGGATTCCGCCAAGATGTTCTTTTACCTTGCCGTCTCTGAACTCATACAATTTATCCACAAGTCCGTCAAGGAAATCACGGTCGTGCGAAACAACTACCAGAGTGCCGTCGAAATTCTTAAGTGCTTGTTTAAGAACATCTTTCGAGCGTATATCCATATGGTTGGTAGGCTCGTCAAGCGCAAGCAGATTATAAGGTTGCAACATCAGTTTCGCCATTCCCAGTCTTGCTCGTTCGCCTCCGCTGAGCACAGCCACCTTCTTGTCGATGTCTTCACCTTTAAATAAGAATGCGGCCAGAATATCCCTGAGTTTTGTACGTATATCTCCTGAAGCGATATTTTCCAGCGTTTCAAGTACAGTTAGATTTTTGTTCAGTATATCTTCCTGATTCTGAGCAAAATATCCCACATTCACATTGTGCCCGACCTTTGCCTCACCTGATATAGGCTCCAATTCGCGCATTATGACTCGCATAAGCGTGGTCTTTCCTTCTCCGTTACGCCCGACCAATGCCACTTTTTCGCCTCGTTTAATCTCTATTTCAGCATTTCGGAACACGACTTTCTGAGGATATCCGACCGTAAGATCAGTTCCCTTGAATACTACATCACCAGAACGTGGCGCAGGCGGGAACTTTACGGACAATGTAGAATTGTCTGTCTCGTCAATCTCGATTCTGTCAAGTTTTTCAAGAGCTTTTATTCGGGACTGCACCTGATTGGACTTAGTCGGCTTGTACCTGAATTTGTTTATGAAATCCTCAGTCTTCTCAATCATCTTCTGCTGATTCTCATAAGCCGCCATCTGTTGCTGCAACCTTTCTTTTCGCAATGTAAGATATTGAGAATAAGGGACTTTATAATCGTGAATCTTTCCCACCATAATTTCTATGGTGCGGTTGGTGACATTATCGAGAAAACGCCGGTCGTGCGACACCAGCAGTATCGATCCTCGGTATGTTTTCAGGTATTCTTCAAGCCACTCGATAGATTCTATGTCAAGGTGGTTTGTAGGCTCGTCAAGAAGAAGGACGTCTGGGCGCGCCAGGAGAATTTTGGCGAGTTCAATGCGCATATTCCAACCCTGGCTGAAGGTCTCGGTATTTCGGCCGAAATCTTCGTCCTTGAATCCAAGACCCAGCAATGTCTTTTCCGCCTGCACCATAGGCGGCTCAGAATGCTCGATAGCCAGGACATCGTTAATCTCGTTCATCCTGGAAATCAATGACATATAATCTGCGGATTCATAATCTTCCCTCTCCGCCAACTGACGGCTTATTTCGTCGAGCTCGTTTTCAAGGGCTGCCATAGAGGCAAAGGCAGTCATAGTTTCATCCATAACTGTCTTGCCCTTATGGTGTTGCATTATCTGTGGCAGATAGCCTATTTTTACACGGTTAGGCAAATCGATATGTCCGGATGTCGGAGTCTGCTCACCGCAGATAAGTTTCATTATCGTGGACTTGCCTGCTCCGTTCTTGCCGACAAGACCAATCTTGTCGTTCTCGCTTATATGGAAACTGACATTGTCCAGCAGCGTATAACTGCCATACGCCACTGTAATACCGTTTATTGAAATCATCAATCGTTATTTTTAACACAGACAAACACACTCAATTCATACAGGAAGAAAAGAGGTATTGCCGCAATAAGCATAGAGAACGGATCCGCCGGGGTTATTATAGCCGCCACAATCAGGATTGCAACCATCGCGTGCTTGCGATATTTTTTCAAACTCTGTTTAGTGACTATCCCCATTCTGGAAAGCACTGCTATGAGTATAGGGAATTCAAAGACTATCCCGAACAGCAATACCATAGACG
>CAVKAQ010000109.1:0-6779 GCA_963654225.1 Butyricicoccaceae bacterium
ATGATGAACAAGGCAGTACTGATAAAACTGTCGTCAAACAAACGATATACATACCATGTAGGGAAGACAACTACGGTTGTTGTCAAACACACTGGCACCAGCACCTTCGACATGAATACGAAGGAGGGAAAGCGGAATACCTTCAACATGTACACCAGTCTGAACACATTAGCTATAACATTGATGGCAATACGTGCATACCAAACACTGTTGGGTGAAAGATTCATCTTCTGCAAGACATAGGCTATCGGGAAATTGGAAAGAATCAGCAATCCTGTCACTATCTGGTGGGTCTTTATTCGGCCAGTGGCATCCACGAAAAGCCACAAAGGACAGAACAAGGCATCTATCAGCATGTAAACCAATATAAGGTTGGTAAATTCCACAGCATATCCCGGAACCGTTCCGAGCCATATCGACAGCAAGGCAGGCATGGCTATAATCAGCGGAAGAATAAGCACGCCGAACAGGTAATAGGAAAACTTACTGGAGTGGTATACTAAACGGTAGCAAGCCTCTTTTTCCTGAGTAGCATACAGCTTGGTTATCTGCGGTGTGAAAGCTGTCTGAAAGTTGGACACGAACGAATACATAGCGTTGCTCACTTGGTTGGCAATGCTCACTGCCGCATTCACGGAGACTCCACAGAAAACATTGAGAATCATGTTTACGCCCGTGTTGGAGCCCATATTGGCAATACCGGAGAACATAGACCATCCACTGAAGCCGAACAACTGTTTGTATAATTCATTGTCGATATTCTTTCCGCTATAGTGGGTGTCAGGAAATTTCCGATGGCAATAGAGGAAGTAAGCGAGTGTAACTACCGAGCTAATTACGAACATGATGGCAGCATACAAAGCTAGCCTGTGAGACGAAAATATATATAGCAGATACACGCCACCCAACTTGAACACGACATCCACAATACTAAGATAGGCATAAAAGTCCATGCGCTCGTAAGAGACGATGGCGGCATTATAGGGTATCTTGATCAGATAGGTGCAGAAGGTAAGTATTGAGAACTGGTAGACGACGTTGGCCGCCTTCATCTTCTCTGCTGGTATATTCAGTATATAGTTAACAACGTACAATCCTATAGTTTCCGATAGCAACAATATGACAAGAATGGCCAACAAGTAAAGGTTCATACTTGCCGAGAACACCTTGCTCACCATCCTACTATCATCTTTTCCTATATAAAAGCTAAGGAAACGGCTAGTACATGTCGACATTGCCGAGTTGAGGAACGCAAAGAGCGTCACTACGCTTCCAACTATGCCGTATATACCAAAGTCCTCTACTCCCAAACACTGGAGCACAACTCGGGACGTGAACAGATTGACCGCCATCAGCACGACCATCCTCACATAGAGTAGCATCGTGTTCTTGGCTATCCGCTTGTTGTTTGATGAATAATCTGGCATTCCTGAAGATACTCGTAAAACTTACCGACTAAGAAAATATCAACTTATAAGTTGTATTTTCCAATTTTCTTAGTAAATTAGCGACATAAACTTATTCACTATGAAATTCGATCTTATAACAGAAAATGAGCATCTCTGGGCTGTCAGATATGATGACTGCCTTGACAATGTGTTGGACACTATTCTTGAGCAATGGAACGATGTTGCGTGGTTACACAATTTCTTCAAACAAAATTTAGACGATCTAGCATCTTATTTCAAGATCACTGACGTCAATCAAGCATCAAACTTGAGCCCGGTATTTACATCATTACCGGCGGAGCCATCAAACTTACTCGCACAATGCAAGAGCGTGAACACACATTAGTGGAGCTCTCTAGAATGGAAAAGGTTCGTCGATTCTTACTTGACAACGAAATAGTTGACAAAGACTCTTTTACAGATTATTTAACTGAATTCATATTAGCAAGGAGGCACACCATGAGAACTACAAATGAAATAGTTTCCAAATTGAAGGCATACCAATCTTATACTCCATCCAAGTGGCGCGACAATGCTGAATGGCGAATGAATAACAAAACGTGGCTTAGATATTCGCAGCATATCGCAATGATGATGCTTGACAAGATGGATGAACTTAAAATAACACAAAAACGCCTTTCCGAACTTATGGGGTGTAGTCAACAGTATGTATCCAAAGTTCTTAAAGGACAGGAGAATCTATCTTTAGAAACGATATCTAAAATCGAACATTGTCTCCAAATCAATATCCTAAATGACACTCATTGAATAAAATCTCACGCCCTTCTACCACTCTACCCCAGGCTCTCCTTGTACCACTGAAAGAGTTTATGGACGCCATCGGCGATTTCGACGGAGTGATGCCAGCCGAGGCTGTGGAGTTTGGAGACGTCGATGAGCTTGCGCGGGGTGCCGTCCGGTTTTGACGAATCGAATTCGACAGTGCCGGTAAAGCCGATTTCCTTGACAATCAGTTCACTGAGAGCTTTGATTGTCAATTCTTTGCCAGTGCCGACATTTATATGGCAGTTCCGGATTTCACCGAGAGAAGGGATTGCTCCTCCTCGGCCTTCACTGTTGTTTCTGTTCACTGCGCCGTCCGCTTTTACCCCGTAAAAGACAGATGAATATTTTTCTATGCCTATTATATCGCTGAAGTCAACATTCAGGAGCACGTGGACACTCGCATCCGCCATATCCTCGCTCCAAAGAAATTCGCGTAGCGGTTTACCTGTACCCCAAAGCACCACCTTATTGTCGCTTATGCCGTAGAACTCCAATGCTTTCAAAATACGCTCGCGGTCGCTACTGCCGTCCACATTGCCATCGCCGATAATGGAGCGCAACTTGTCTGTGGGGTTAATCGGACGTTTGTCCATATCCGAGCGTATCGAGTCCCAGTCGCCTTCGTGAATAAGTTTGGCAAGGTAAATCTTGCGCATCATCGCAGGCATAACGTGGCTGTTTTCCAAATGAAAATTGTCATTGGGGCCGTACAGATTGGTCGGCATCACGGCGATATAGTTGGTGCCGTACTGCAGATTGTAGCTCTCGCACATCTTCAGACCCGCTATCTTCGCGATTGCATACTCCTCATTGGTGTATTCCAACGGAGAAGTCAGCAGCGCATCCTCTGTCATAGGCTGTGGCGCATCCTTCGGATAAATGCAGGTAGAGCCCAAGAAGAGCAGTTTCTTTACGCCGTGAGAATATGCATTGGAAATCACATTGCACTGCATCTTCATATTCTGCATTATGAAATCGGCGCGATACAGCGAGTTAGCCATAATGCCTCCCACAAATGCAGCAGCCAGCACGACAGCATCCGGGCGTTCTTCGTCAAAGAATTTCTGCACGGCATACTGGTCTGTGAGGTCAAGCTCGCTATGGGTGCGACCTACCAGATTCGTATAGCCGCGACTCAAAAGATTGTTCCAGATCGCAGAGCCTACAAGCCCGCGATGACCTGCAATGTATATTTTGCTATGTTTGTCTAACATTTTTTTATCACTAAAAGATTCTTACTAATCGTATGTAAATTACTTCACGATTCCTTTCTCCAAATATTCTGCAAGATTTGTACGTACTTTAGTTCCTGCATCCTCGGCAGCCACCTTCGCCATATCACTCTCAACCATAATCTTCACCAAGTTTTCAAATGAAGTAGTGTTTGGATTCCAGCCAAGCTTTGCCTTTGCCTTTGTTGGATCACCCCATAGATTAACTACGTCAGTAGGACGGTAGAAGTCATGAGATACCTCAACTAGTGTCTTACCGACAAGTTTCTCTGGTCCTTCAATACAGATGCCCTTCTCATTCTCGCCAACACCTTCCCACTTCAGCTCGATACCGACATAATGGAATGCCAACTGCGCGAATTCCCGTACAGAATGCTGCTTGCCAGTAGCGATGACATAATCCTCTGGCTTATCTGACTGAAGGATAAGCCACATACACTCCACATAGTCCTTAGCATATCCCCAATCTCGAAGAGAGTCAAGATTACCGAGATAAAGTTTATCCTGTTTACCCTGTTTAATACGAGCAGCGGCAAGAGTAATCTTACGCGTCACGAATGTCTCGCCACGGCGCTCTGACTCATGATTGAAAAGAATACCGGAGCAACAGAACATATTATAAGCTTCTCGATATTCTTTCACAATCCAGAAGCCATACTGCTTTGCTACTGCGTACGGTGAATATGGATGAAATGGAGTATTCTCGTTTTGAGGAACTTCCTCTACCTTACCATAAAGTTCTGAAGTTGAAGCTTGATACATACGGCAAGTCTTATCCAAGCCACACTGACGGATAGCCTCCAATATACGGAGCACACCAGTAGCGTCAACATCGGCAGTAAACTCCGGAGAATCGAAACTTACCTGCACATGGCTTTGTGCTGCGAGGTTATAAACTTCCGTTGGCTTAACTTTGTTCATCACTTGAATGATGCTCATAGAGTCACCAAGGTCAGCATAGTGAAGATGGAAATTTGGCCTACCTTCTAGATGGGCGATTCTTTCACGATAGTCTGTAGATGAACGACGAATTGTGCCGTGAACGTCATAACCTTTTTCCAGCAGCAACTCTGCCAAATAAGATCCATCCTGACCTGTAATACCCGTTATAAGAGCTATGTTTTTTCTTTCCATAATCAAATGCTTTGTATTTTTATCTTCATTGTTAGTTTTATTCTATCCACAATTTTGCAAATATCCAGCTAACGTTGCTTAATTCCTTTTAAACTTATGTCTGCCCATTGCTTATGCTTCTCCTTTATTGCCTCTTTTTAACTCAGGCTCTGATTCGAAAAACACTCACTCAAATCCAATATTTAACTGCAACCACCTTCATTACAT
Source organism: Butyricicoccaceae bacterium (assembly GCA_963654225.1). Classification (GTDB taxonomy): domain Bacteria; phylum Bacteroidota; class Bacteroidia; order Bacteroidales; family UBA932; genus Cryptobacteroides. The sequence continues at coordinate 4,808 of CAVKAQ010000109.1, forward strand.
CAACGTTAAGACTTTGCATCCTAAGCTACTCTACATTAAAATTATCCTCAATATCGTAAAGATACATTTTTCCTCGCAACATTTCAGCCGCCCCACTTCAATACGCCTGCTTGTCGCCTTTGAAAATCTGGACGACGGTCATCAGGATAATCCTGAGGTCGAGCCACGGCGACCAGTTCTCGATATACCAGATGTCGTGCTCGACACGCTCTTTCATCTGCTCGACAGTCTTGGTCTCTCCCCTGCAGCCGTTCACCTGCGCCCAACCGGTGATTCCCGGCTTGACTAGATGACGCACCATATAGTCTGAAATCAACTTTGAATACAATTCAGTATGGAAGTCCATATGAGGTCTGGGACCGACAACTGACATATCCCCCCGGAACACATTTATGAACTGAGGCAATTCATCTATGGATGAACGGCGCAGAAAATCACCGAACTTGGTCTTTCTCGGGTCATCTGCAGTTGCCTGGACCTTGTCCGCATCCGCATTCACTTTCATTGAACGGAATTTCAGGCAGTCGAACTCCTTGCCAGAGTAACCTGTCCTTTTCTGACGGAAAAGTATCGGGCCGGGAGATGTCAGTTTGATGCCGATTGCGGCAAAGCACCACACGAACGGATACACAAGGACAAGGAAAAGTGATGAGGTCAAGATGTCAAAAGCACGTTTGACCACGCGGTTGCGCTTGTCAGAAAGAGGTTCCTGACGCAGCGAAATGACATTTACCCTCTCAATCTGGTCGAAGTGCATTCTGTGATGAGGATAGCCGTTCATATTCGGAACGTACCAGAACTGGATGAAATTGTCCGTGCAATACTTGATGAGCCCGTTAACGAATTCCGGCTCTGCTGACGGATTGATCGAGCAGAACAGCTCATCTATCTCCTTGGTACGGATGTAATCCTGCACATTTTCCAGTCCGCCGAGACTTGCTGCCTCCTCAGGAATCTGATCCTCGTATTTGTCCGTAAAGAATCCTAGGACTTCATAGTTGTGAAGGCCGTAACCGCGCTTCATCGAATTGTAGATATGGACGAGATTCATATCTCCGCCGACCATCAGCACCTTGAGACGGTTATGTCCGGATTTGCGAATATGACGGATTGTCAATCTAACTCCCGTGTGACAAAGGATAATGAATATAGCCGAGAGCGTGAACAGACTTGCATAGAATCTGAAAGGCACAGGGTGCAGAAAGACTGACACCAGAAATGCGAATAGCGCTGTCGCGACAATGGCGTGACCGATGGCACGGAATATAATCAAGGCGTAAGATATTACCCTTTCGGTAAGCCGGATCGGTATTATGTTAAGCGCGAACAAATAACTGATTATCAGGAGCAGATAGGTACTGAAATCTCCGAAATCAGTCAGGTTCATTTCCGAGAAATGCTTGCACGTAAGGCTCAAGCGCAATGCAAGGCACATCAAAAGGATGTCCACAAGAATCGTAGGTGTCTTGTAGAACATCAATTCTTTGGTATACATTCGTCTTCCAGGCATAGCAATCAAATAGTTACGTTAATGGTCAAAACTGTCAGTGTGAAATATTTTATGTGTGAATTATCGTTTAAGCATTGCTATCGTGTTGTCATAGTCTTCCACCTTCTCGAAAGACTCCTTGTGGACGCCTGAAACCGCGACAGTCATATCACCTATGGCCATCACAAGTTTACGGTCTCTATCAATGCGGACGACATAGCCCTCAAGCCCCTCGAAGATACCTGAAGTAATCCGCAGAAGCGGATTCCCTTTTGCATACTCGGATATAGGCTTAAGCATAAAGCGGATTTGAGTGGAGCCCAGCTGCATCAGTTTCATAAACGGCTGCATCACGGAATCGCGTATCACAGCTGTCTCCCCTGTCGCACAATCGTTTGCAAGATAAAGTCCGGGGAGATTCTCCTGAATGTATTTCTTGATAGCAGACACCTCTCCCTGAATGAAAATCAAACCGCTTATAGT
>CAVKAQ010000110.1:0-6728 GCA_963654225.1 Butyricicoccaceae bacterium
CACGCTGTACCACCACTTGGAATTCCCCTCATCCCAAATGGCCCTGACCTCCCGGCCATCGAAGAAACTGATTGATATTTTGGTCATCTCTTCAAATACTCATATGCTTCCCTCACGATGCCGGACATAAGTTTCCGCCGCTGTTCAAGAAAATCAGAATAACTCATATTCTCAAATCCCTCCGGAATAGCATTCTGACAGCAAGTAAGTTTGAAAGCATCCTCTCCCAAAGCCTCACGATATCGCCCTACGTAATCAACAGGAGGATTGTCAGAAATGTCAATGTTGGTGTTATAATCTATGAATGTGAAGTTGGCAATCTGGTTGCGGTCACGGTCATCAGTGATGCCAATGTTCGCAAGATACTTCTTCGGGAATATATGGTGCCGGTCAATGGCATTCTTCGTACCGTTCGCTCCTGCCACAAGAAACTTGGAAAGAGGAGAATTGGAAAGCCACATCGGCGTGCCCAGAACATTGAGAGAAGCCACATAACCGTACCAAGACGGGGATATTGACGATGAACTGTTCAGACTGGCCGGTAGATTGACATTGAAATAATCGTCCGTAAATGTAGTCTCGATGGATTTGGTGATATAATCCACAAAACCCTCTGGGGAGTTGATGTTCCTCAGGTCAGCAAATTGCTTTTCGACCGTACTCTCCGGCGATGAAGAGTAGAAAGAGGTTATGGCCGACATAAAAATCCACTGCTTGATCACCTTTCGCAGAATCATCGGATTCACCCCGTAAGTGTACTTTCCCAGCAGATAAAGTACATAACCGTAGATTACCACATAAGTCGATGCGACATAACCTCCATTCATATATCCGGCTTCCCCGAACAAGTTAAGAAATCCGTGCCAGTTGTTCAGATTGAGAACCGTGTCCAGAGCCTTGCGGAACTCGTCCATATTTTTCTCACGTATCTCGGCAGAAGTCTGTCCGGAATCAAGATCGCGCCCGCGCAAAAGCATATAGGCATACTTCATTCTTGCCCTGCGGAAGCCGAGCCCCACGGCCATCCTTATCAGGTGCTGCGGACTGACCGCCATAATATGATTGAACGCAGTGCCATCCTTCGGGACTCTTGAATCCTCGCAGAAAGCGTGTATTTTATCGTAGATGGCGGTATCATAAACGGCAATCAAAGTCTCGATGAAGTTGTTCTCATTCAATTTCTGCCCGCCGGAATTCACTCTCTTGAAAATGTCGGAAACTTCCTCCTCATCGGCGAACGTCGTTATTTGCAGGGTCGGAAGATTGTACTTGGCGATATTTATCAGTTCGTTGAGATTGTTTTCTATCTGACTTCTCTCCAGACGGGACAGAGCCTCCTGTCCTTTTTTCTCCCTGCTGATGTTGAGCTTCTCGAAGAAATTCTCACGGAAATCGGGCAGGGACAAATCCTCGTGAGCCTTGAAGACGGTGCTTATGTCGCTTACCCAGTTTGCGTCCCGCTCAAATGCCTGAGACCACACCTCGAAGCGTGACTCCAAAGGATTGAAACAAATCCGGATTTTGCGCTCACGGAAATTCTTGTCCTTGACTTTCAGCCCCTTGACGGCGGCAAGAAGTGAAGTCAACCTCTGCTGTCCGTCGATGACGAGATCATCAGGCTTCTTATAGGTCTTCTCATTGCTGCCGATGACTTTAGTATTCTCATACTCCTCCGGAGAAGACCAGAGAATAATGTAACCGATAGGAAAACCCTTGAACATAGAATCGAGAAGGTCTCTCACCTTATTATCTTTCCAGACAAACTGCCGCTGCAGGTCAGGCAGTCCGATGCGCCCGATTTCCACATCCCTCAAGAGGTCGCCGACAGACCTCTGTATGCTTTTATAAATATCTTTCGCCATAAAACGATACCCTATGAATCTTTCAAAGATACGGATTTTCACCGAACAAATCAGTATAAAATGCCATAAAATGGGGATAATCAGCAGTTCAGACATCATAGAAGCGGTATTATTCGGTAAAAAACACTACTTTTGTATTCAAGTGCCGATAATACTGCATTATCGGAACGGCGCGAGCAGAAAAACGGTTTTACATACACTATGTGCAATAAGAAGCTTTTGTCCGAAGAGGACATAAAGAACCGCTATATCACCCCGGCGATTGAAAAGTCGGGGTGGGAGAAGTCGTTCTATCGGATGGAATACTACTTCACTGCCGGTCGCGTGCTGATACAGGGGACCAAGCACGGCAGGAAAGAAGGGAAGAAAGCCGATTATATCCTCTATGCCGCACCGAACAATCCCATAGCAATCGTTGAAGCAAAAGACAACAACAAGCCCGTAGGCGGCGGACTTCAGCAAGCTATGGATTATGCACGCATATTGGACATCCCGTTCGCATATAGCTCGAATGGCGACGGCTTCGTCGAGCACGATTTCCTGACCGGAAGTGAGAGGCAAATCTCATTGGAGTCTTTCCCCACGAAAGACGAATTGGTAAAGCGGAAAAATTCCGCAGACCCGTTGCCGCCGGAAGCACAACGCATTGTTGACGAGCCATATTACTTCGACCAATACACAAACACGCCCCGCTATTATCAACGGATAGCGATTAACCGGACCATCGAAGCTGTCGCCAAAGGTCAGGACCGCATTCTTCTTGTGATGGCCACAGGCACAGGAAAAACATTCACTGCGTTTCAGATAATCCATCGTCTCATCAAGTCCGGAGCCAAGAAAAAGGTTCTCTATCTTGCAGACAGGAATATCCTCATCGACCAGACTATGGTTCAGGATTTCCGGCCTTTCAAAAAGATAATGACGAAGATTCAGGGCCGTGAAATGGATCCGGCATACGAGATTTATATGGCTCTTTATCAGCAGCTGGTCGAATATGACGAGGGAAAAGAAGACCCGTTCACGAAATTCGCACCGACGTTTTTCGACCTGATTATTGTTGACGAGTGTCATCGCGGAAGCGCGAGGGACGACTCTGCCTGGAGAAAAATTCTTGAATACTTTTCCACCGCCACGCAGATCGGAATGACCGCAACCCCTAAAGTAAAAGACGGGGCGAACAATCTCGACTACTTCAACGAGCCTCTATACACCTATTCCCTGAAGCAAGGCATCGAAGACGGTTTCCTCGCCCCGTACAGAGTGACCAATTCATTCATCAATGTCGATCTGGAGGGCTGGTCGCCGAGAGAGGACGAAAGGGACATTTATGGCCAGCTCATCAAGCAGGGCTTTTACAACCGTAAAGATTTCGGGAGGGAGCTGGCTCTATTGAAAAGGCGCGAGATTGTTGCCAGGCGAATAACCCAGATGCTTTTCAAAATAGGCAGAATGACCAAGACAATCGTATTCTGCCCGGATGTCGATGAAGCGGAAGCTATGCGCGAACTCCTTGTCTCGCTGAATCCGGACCTGTGCAAGAAGGATTCCAGATATGTGATGCGCATAACAGGAGACGATAAGGAAGGGAAGAAGCAGCTGGACAACTTTATCGATGTCGATCAGCAATACCCTTGTATAGTGACGACCTCCGAGATGCTGTCCACAGGCGTGGACTGCAAGACCTGCGGCCTCATCGTCATAGACAAGGAAATCGGCTCAATGACGGAATTCAAGCAGATAGTGGGCCGGGGCACAAGACTCAAGACGGACAAAGGGAAATGGCATTTCGAGATTCTTGATTTCAGGAATGCGACCCAGCTGTTCAAAGACCCCGAGTTTGACGGCGATCCGGAGCCACCGCAAGGTGGTGATGACGGCAGAGGCGGAGGTGGCGGAGAGCGAGGGCCGGAACCGTCGGAACGCGGCGGAGAGCCGACTCCAAGGACAAAATACCTTGTTGACGGGTATAGCAGCATCAGCATTACCCACGAGAAAGTATCCTATCTCGGAGAAGACGGCCATACCCTCGTGACGGAAAGCCTCACGGACTTCACCCGGAGAAACATCCGGGGCAAATTCGCCACATTGGATTCATTCATAAATGACTGGAATGCCGCGGAGCGCAAAAAAGCCATCGTGGACGAATTGAAAGAATACGATGTCCTCATCGATGCGGTGAGAGAGAGCAAGCCGGAACTGGCGAATGCGGACATATTTGACATTATTTGCCACGTGGCCTTCGACAAGAAACCTCTCACGCGAAGAGAACGGGCCAACAATGTCAAGAAGCGCGACTATCTGTCCAAATATGAGGGCGTTGCCAGACAGGTTCTGGAGGCCCTGCTGGATAAATATGCGGACAATGGCATTCTCGAACTGGAGAATGACGACATTCTTGAACTCGCGCCGTTCAACAAGATTGGAACACCTCCGAAGATACTCAAGTATTTTGGCGGGATGACGGGGTATATGAACGCATTGAACGGACTTAAATCAGAACTTTACAGAGTTGGAGCATAAGAGAATATGGCAGTAAACAATCTCATTAAGAGAATTCAGAACATAATGCGCCAGGATGCCGGCATCAGCGGCGACGCGCAGCGCATAGAACAGATGGTGTGGATGTTCTTCCTGAAGGTCTATGACGCGCAGGAGGAAAACTGGGAATATAAAGCATACAAGAACAAGACTGACTACATCTCCATCATTCCGGAGGAACTCCGGTGGAGAAACTGGGCAGTCGATAAGGCTGACGGCAAGGCCTTGACAGGAGAAAAACTTCTGGAATTCATCAACGCCGTCCTGTTCCCTGTGCTCAAGGGCTCTGACGCGACATTCGACGGGAAAGAGATAAAAGGGATAGTCGTCACGCCGGAAACGCCCCGTTCCAAGGGCATAGTTAAAGAAGTTTTCGATGACCTCAACCAATATATGAAGAACGGCATCCTCCTGCGGCAGGTTGTCAATGTCATAGACGAGATTGACTTTACCGACGCGGAGGACAGGCACACCTTCGGTGACATTTATGAGGGCATCCTGAAAGACCTGCAGTCAGCCGGGCACGCCGGGGAATTCTACACCCCACGTGCGCTTACCGATTTTATGGTGCAGACCTTGCAGCCGAAACTTGGCGAAAAATTCGGAGATTTCACTTCCGGTACGGGAGGATTCCTGACATCAGCCCTGAACTATCTTCAAGGACAGGTGAAAACCACTGAAGATTTTGAACTTTTCCAGAACTCCGTTGTCGGGCAGGAATGGAAACCTCTCCCGTATCTGCTCTCCATCACAAATCTGCTTGTCCACAACATCGAAGCCCCGGACATCCGACACTGCGATTCCCTCGGCACGAAGATGAGCGACTTCAAGGACTCCGACAAAGTGGATGTCATAGCGATGAATCCGCCATACGGAGGTAGCACCGAAGCGAGCGTGAAAGGCAATTTCCCGACGGATATGCGCTCCAGCGAGACGGCCGACCTTTTTATGGTGCTGATTATGTACCGCCTCAAGAAAAACGGACGCGCTGCGGTCATCGTGCCGGACGGCTTTCTGTTCGGAGTTGACGGAGCCAAGCTGGCCATCAAGACCAAGATGCTTCGGGAATTCAACCTCCACACGGTCATCCGTCTTCCCGGCAGCATATTCTCGCCCTACACCTCCATAGCCACCAACATTCTGTTCTTCAACAACGAGAGGGCGGACGGAGCATCGGAGCAATACGCCACCCGCGACACCTGGTTCTACCGTCTCGATATGCCGGAAGGCTACAAGCACTTCTCCAAGACCAAGCCTATGAGGCTGGAGCATTGCAAGCCCATCGCGGACTGGTGGAATGACCGCAGGGAAATCATCCTTGAAGACGGAAACGAGAAGTCAAGAAAGTTCACCGCCGAGGAGCTGATAGCCCTTGACTGCAACTTCGACCAATGCAAATTCCCCAAGGACGATGAGGAAATCCTTCCTCCCGCGCAGCTTCTCGCAGACTACTTCAAGAAACGCAAAGCCCTCGACCACGAGATAGACAGGACGCTTGCCGAGATACAGAAGATTCTCGGCATCGAATTGAACCTTGACGAATAAGCCCTATGAACGGAAAGCAATTAAAGAACAGCATCCTTCAGTGGGCGATTCAGGGAAAGCTCGTGCCGCAGGACCCCAATGACGAACCGGCCTCAGTGCTGTTGGAACGCATACGTGCGGAGAAAGCGCGGCTCGTGAAAGAGGGGAAGATCAAGAAAGACAAGAACGAATCCATCATATTCCGAGGTGACGACAATTCCCATTATGAGAAGTTCCTCGCTACTGGAGAGGTGAAGTGCATCGAGGACGAGATTCCGTTCGAGGTGCCGGAGGGGTGGGAATGGGAGCGGTTCGGAAATATAATGATTAATAGAGATTGCGAAAGAGTACCGCTGTCCATTGCTGACCGTTCTCATTTAAGCAAGGTATATGATTATTATGGGGCTTCGGGCGTTATTGATAAAGTAGACAAATATCTTTTTGATAAAGACTTATTGCTGATAGGAGAAGATGGTGCGAATCTCATAAACAGAAGCACTCCTATCGCTTTTATTGCAAAAGGCAAATATTGGGTAAACAATCATGCTCATGTGATTGATGCTTGCGGTGGCTTGAGTATTGAATATATAGCACTATTCTTAAATGCGATATCTTTAGTTAATTATGTTACTGGTACAGCGCAGCCAAAGATGAATCAAGAGAAAATGAATTCTATAATGATTTCTGTGCCACCAGCAAGTGAACAAAAGAGAATACTAAGTAAAATACAAGAACTGGAACCTTTAGTGGAGCGATACGGCAAGAGTGAGGAAGCCTTGGGTAAACTGAATGCTTCCGTGAAAG
>CAVKAQ010000111.1:0-6724 GCA_963654225.1 Butyricicoccaceae bacterium
AGAAGTATCTGTGAGGCACATATTTTTTCAAAAAAGACTTTTTCAAGTGGACTCACTCTTCAAGGCCACCTTTATCTGTCACAACGCAGGACGCGATATGGCTCTCAAGCAACTGAAAAACTCGCATAGAATCTGAACAAAGATGCTTCAGAAAAATGTTATCACTTTTGTCGGTAATGTCCCAGAGCTTACGTGTATTGAATGTACCAACTCGAAGACCTGCATTCAATTTGAATTGTAGCGTATTCGGAAGAGCCTTTTTGAACTCGGCCATTAATGTATTCAGCTCTTTTAACTCACTATCTGATAAATGCGTGAATGGGAAGGTGTATCCGATTAAATCTTTATCGGTTAAATGGAAGTCATCGCCATAGGTAAGCCACCTACACATTGAAATTTTTCCACAACTAAAAAGGAGAAAAGCAGACGAATATTTTGAGTCAACAGTAATAATTCCTATTCCTGATGACTCTATTAAACAATCTGATTCATCATATACCGGAGGAGGGACAGGGGTAACAGAAAGGCTGTTGTAAGCTACCTTCTTGTAAAAAATATTTGTTCCCTGTTTTACTGCTATCGGACAACCTTGTTGCTTTTCAAAAACTGCCTGCAATTCGGATGAAGAAAGCATTGGTATCACATCTTTCCGAGTAAACTTGGCATATTCTAAACGAGACAATAGATAGTCTCTTTGTTCTGTAAACCAACGTTGGAGATGGGAAGTGTAGAGCCCCACTCCGGAAGAAGCTGTAATGTAGATGCAATTACGAACTCGAACATCTCCAGAGAAAAGTCCAGAAGGAATGCGACTATAGAAAGAGAACCAAGAGGCCTTTGTCTTGGTACAAATCAAATCTCTAACATCTTTAAAGTTGCGGCTAAATGCAAGATTATGCATCACTATAAATCCATGACGACCTTCTTTAGAAAGTATTTCTGTTACGCGGCGGATTACGAAACCATAAAGGTCACTACACTTGTATCCAGATGATGAGTGTATATAGGATATCTTCTGCATCGAAACATACGGAGGGTTTCCAATAATGACATCAAAGCCCTTGTTACCATGCATAATCTGATAGAACTCTGCCATCCAGTGGAAAGGTTGGTGCGATTCCAACCACTTGTCGTATTCTATCTGAGCCGTGGAAGCATAAAGATGCTCATTCAGAAGCTCATTCAGAGCAGTCAACTCTCTATTGAGCGAAGCTTTCGCATCTTTAAGCATATTAACATCAGATTCCCTGCTCAATTGCTCCAGCCGGAATACCTCATAGGTGTCAGCCACGTCCTGAAGCTTGGCCTGAAGCTTATCCTTGAGCTCCTGGTTGGCCAGTTGCTGCAGAAAATCTGTCGCAATATCGAGGTCGTGGTACAACTGCTCCTCCATCGCATACCCTACCAGCGTATTTCCGCAACGGATATTGAAGTCCACGTCAGGCAGCGGGTCAAGTCCCAGGTTATCAGCCCTCCTATCCACCTCGACGACAGCGACCATCTTCAGAAACAGGCGCAGCTTGGCGATTTCAACAGCCTCGGCCATGATATCCACGCCATACAGGTTGCGAAGGATGATGCTCTTGTAGATGAAATACTGGATATTGCTGCGGTACTTGTTCTGAATCTCGGCCAGCTGGTCTTTGAACGCATCCTTATCCTTCTCGTTGAAGTCCTCCATCCTGCTGATACACACCTCATAGAGGGGTTCAAGCAGATTGAGCGCCGCAAACAGGAAAGCACCTGAGCCGCAAGTGGGGTCGAGAATCGTAATCTTCAACAACTCGGTATAGAACAGCTCGATGAATTTCCTGTCTTCCGTTGAGTTGAGAAAGTCGTATGCCAGCTTCGGCGTGTTGAGATTGTATGTGATGAAGTCGTTTACGGCGTGAATTTCTCCAGAGGAAATCTTGCCCACGACTTCTTCGTAACGCTGCCGGCGTTTTATGGTCTCGCGCCAGATTTCAGTAGGCAGGCCAATGTGAGCCGGTGTAGGATTATTCCACGATTTGCGGCGATCCAGAAGGTCTGGAGCAGCTGTATCTATTCCTCGTGCTATGTCTTCGGGAACAGGCTCATGTACGCCCTTTTTGACAGCATCATAGATGAACTCGTCGCCGCTAGCCCGGACGAACATCCAGAAGGGACCGTCGGGAGCAAACGCCTCGGGATATTTCTTGGCAACCGCGTCAAGGAGGTATGGAATAATGGTGTTGCGACCGATGTATTCAGTGATGTCCTCCTTGGTGTAGTAAGCACCCATCTGGGCGCGGTCGTTGATGTACTGCTCGAAGATGTAGCCCAGCACGTCAGGGTTGATGTCCTTGCCGGAAGCAGTGACGCGGGTATCCAGATGCCAGCGCCATTTGTCAAAGAACTCAAAGAGAGATTCAAAGGCTTCGTCCTTGATGTCGATGTCGGCGTAGTCGCGCTCTATCTGGTGGACATCGAACATACCGCCGTTAAGATACGGAATGCGGCCATAGATGTCTTCGAAGGCATCGTCGTGCTTGGGAGAGTTGAGTCCGCCACGGAAGAGCTGGACCAGGAAACCTTTGTAGAAGGACTTGAAGAATTGGTCGTTTCCGCGCTGCTCCTGAACCCACTTGAGCCTGTTCCGCAAGTAGTGCTCGTCGCCGTTCAGGAAGCCTTTCTTCTGAATGAAGTAGCAGAACATCAAACGGTTGAGCATCACGGATGTGTACCACTGCTTGTTCTTGTTGTCCTTGGTGGCCATCTGGTCATCGATGCCGGAAATGAATTCAGCAAAGGCCTTGTGCTGCTTGCTGAATCCGGTATAGAAGTCCTTGGTAATCTTCTCGGAGTTGATGGCGAAGGCTCCCTGGACGCGCTCTTTCACATCAACAATGGTGGTCTGTTCGTCCAGCCCGAATGAGAGCCCTGCAATTTTCTCGAAGAGGAACTGGGCCTTTTCGGCTTCGGCATACTCGATGATGACAATATCGCGCTTCTCGTTAATCTTGACCGGAGCTACCCACTGATGATGCTCGGTTCCGGAGACCGTGAAAATGCAGATATAGTCATTTGCCGCCTTGCGGAGTTTGGTGTCCAGTTTCTTGCAGGTCGCATTGGACGGCAGCTCGCTGACGGAACATAGTAATACCTGAAAACCATTGCGGTGGGCAATGGTCTTGATGTCGAAGGGTATCTCACCGACAAAGAATGTTGGCAGTGTGGCGAATGTGTTTGCGACTTTATTCCAGCCCATCTCTTCGATGAAGAGGGTGCGGAAGTCTGCATTTCTGAGGTATGCGGTGAATTTCTGTTTTGTCAGTGCCATAGGCCTTTATTGCTTAGTGAGTCCCATAGAGCATACGATCTTGGGCGATTTATCTTTGTAAGCGGTGTCTTGCTTGCGGCACAGGACACCTTTCTTGCGGAAGTCCAGAACAGCTTCGACGATTTCTTCCTGCTCATCGCCCTTGTTCATCATACGCCCGAGGACTGTTTTGGTGGTTTCAATGAGCTGGTAGTTGTAGATGTCATCGATGGCAAGTTTTACCTGCTGTTTGTAGTCAAGATCGAAGAAAATGTTAGTCTGCCGGCTATAGAAATTCTCCAGCAGCTGCACGATACGGAAGCGTGTGGAGAATCTGTTCCCAAGAATGCCCATTGCCGAAGGCACATCATCAGCAATGTCATCGACTGACTTCTTTACGAGGTCGAAATGGTCAGGCATCTGAGGAAGAGCCGGTTCCTTGGCCGTACATTCCATAGCGGAAAGAATTCTTTTCTGCGACTGGGTCACAAGGTTTCCGGCATGGTCGTACCAGCTGAGGATATCGAAGTCGTTGTAGGTTCGACAAAAAGTGATTACGCCATCGGGGTGGTCCTTGGTCGCAGCCTTCGTGGAGTATATCATGTCGCTGAGTGAAGGGACAATCTCTTTGAGTTTGGGATTGGAGCGAATTGCCTTAAGCCAGATCTGGTAGGCCTGGGAAGAGAGGTCAACGTCGGAATCCACATCCTCCTGGTCGAGAAGGCCGCTTTGCTCATTGTAAAGGTTCATCAGATTCTTCTCATTTCCCTCGAAGAAGACTTCATCTGAACCGACTACGTGGGCATTTTCATTGATGCGAGCGTTAAGACGTGAACGGAGCCTGATTATGTCCTCGATGCCGTCGGCCGGGAAGAATGAGTAGCAGAATATCTTCTCGGACTCCTGGCCGATACGGTCAACACGCCCTGCCCTCTGAATGAGGCGGATGATAGCCCACGGCATGTCGTAGTTTACGATAACATGGGAATCTTGCAGATTCTGACCCTCGGAAAGTACGTCCGTGGCTATGAGAACACGATATTCATCATTCGGTTCGACCTCATATCCGTTGCTCTTGGGAGAGAAGCGGTCAACGGATTCGGTGGGATTCTTACTGTCACCAGTGACATAGAAGATGTTTTTCTGACCCATTTCCTTAAGTCGGGCATAGAGATAGAGCGCGGTATCGGAGTACTGAGTGAACACGATGACCTTATCCTTGCCGTGTTTCTTGTTGAGCAGGTCATACAGAGCCTGGACCTTCTTATCTGTGTTCGGATTCCATTCGCCACAATACTCAATCATTTTGATGATGGTCTCGGAATCCTTGCGAAGCTGCTGTTTGAGGGTGCGCTTGAAGTACTCCGGTTTGAGCCAAGAGACGTTATTCTTCATCTTGACTATCTCGTAGTGCTCCTTGGCAAGGGATTCATAGACTGACAGATCCGTGGGAATAATCCGTGCAGCCATCACCCGGCCAGCCGGACGTGGCCAGTCAGGATTTTCGCCAAAGACGGAAATGTTGGTGTCCTCATCATCGAAGAAGTCGTCCGGCAGGGCGTTTTCATCGCCTATCGGCAGGTCCAGACCGTTGTCAATGGCGTACATAAAGACGGAATTCCTCAAAAGGTGGTGATAGAGCGTCAACAGGAAAGAATAGCCGCAACTGTCCATACGCTTGAAGAATGTGCTCTTGCAGAAGCCCATCATCCGTTCACCGGCACGGGAAAGGTTGTCGATGAGCAGCTTCTCGGGCTTTGTCACATTCTCGATGCGTTCCGGGCTGATGTAGTGGATAAGGCCATAGCGCGGAAGCTTGAGACTTTCCATCAGTTCTATCATATTCTCGGAGTAAAGACGGCTGTACTGGTCGCCCTTTTCCGTTGGGAACTTGACTGAGCGTGGTATGCGGTCAGGGAAGTATGATTTGGTGCCGTCAGGAAACTCAAGATAACGGCGCTTGTTTTCAGGGTCTTCCTTGGCGTAGTTTTCTTTGATGAAAGTACGGGTACGGCGCACCAAGAAGAGTTTCATGAGTTCGTTCCAGTCCTCGATCTCCTCGCTCTGCTCAAATGCTTTGATGCTGCGGATGAAGACTTCCGGGTGCTTCATCAGGAATTCTCGCTCTCCGCCTAATTTCTTGATATACATTTCGGGGCGGATGCCAAGATCCTGGTCTTCGGCAAGGAAAAGTTTGAGCTGGTTGCTCAGATCGCAGAAGTCCATATTGTATGGCGTTGCCGTGAGAAGAAGGACACTGCTGTTCTGCTTCTGAATCAACGACTGAATCTTCTGGTAACGCGACCCGCCGGAATTACGCAGATTGTGGCTCTCATCCACGATGATAAGTTTGTAATACCGAGCATTGTCCGGGTCGATGGGCTTGGCCATAGAGATGATATCGGCCTTCAGGTCGTATCTCTTCTGGTATTTCTTCCACATCACCTGCAGGTTGGCCGGGCAGATGATAAGAGTGTTGCTGCCGTAGGTGTCCTCGTAAAGCTTTGCGATGGCGCAGGCTGTGATGGTCTTGCCAAGACCCACGACATCGCCAATCATGGCGCCGCCGCGCTTTTCATTGTGAAGATGACGTGCTGCTATCTTGACAGCGGTCTGCTGGAAATCAAACAGTTCTTTACGGAAAACGGGCGACAGGGAAAATTCTTTGACACCCATCCGTGCCTCTTCGCTGAGGTGATATGCGGTTTTCAGGTAAATGTAGTAAGGAGGAACATCCTTTTCAGCGGCCCAGCTTTCTTCCAATGCCAGAATGAGTTCTTCTGTAATATCTATGCAGAAACGGTCGTTCCAGCGGTCTTCAAACCAAGTGGATAGTTTCTTTGCAGAGTCGCTGTCGGCAAATTCTGCATTGAGTTCACCATTGCCGGTAAGTCCGGAATAGGTCAGATTGCTGCTGCCGAGTATGGCCGGAATAGGATTGAAGTGGTCGTCGGGGCGATAAGCCAGATAGAGCTTTGCATGGAGTGGTTCACGCAGGTAGAGCTTCACACAGACTTTCTTTTCTTTCAGTTGGCGGGTAAGTTTGCGCAGCGTGGTCTGGTCGGCATTTGTGGGCAGACCAAGCAGGAGTTGATTGCGGAAGTCCTCGGCAATTTTGCGCTTGGCCTCAAGCACGTCTTCTGAATCCGGAATGTAATCCTCACCGCTGTACAGCTGACGGATAAGTTCCTCCGGCGGGCGGTGCATCCCGATGAGAAGACGGCATGTACGGAAACATTTTTTGTCATCCTCGTAAACATTGTCGCCGGGTAACTGGTCAATCTGGTCAACTACAAGGTCCCAGCCACGCAGGTTAAAATAACCTACGCAGAAATCCACTCGTTTGACCCCAAGGCTGGAGATGATTCCTTGAAGCCCTTCCGTGAATTTAACCTCGATATTGTCGTATATCTGGGGCATAATATTCGGTATGTCTGTGTAATC
>CAVKAQ010000112.1:0-6675 GCA_963654225.1 Butyricicoccaceae bacterium
ACGAGAAGAACGGCAAATCCGGGGTATTCACTCTGAACAACATTCCGGATTCCACCTGGACATTCGTAGAAGCCAGGACCATCAAGAAAGAGGACAATATCAATGAGTCCGAATTCCCGCGACTTTCTTTCCGCGATGCCGATGGCGAATATCGCGACACATTGGCAGCCAAAGGATTGGTGATGGTCATATCCGTACCGGAGCCGAAGAAAATGAGCGTGTCAAAATGGGAAAAGACCGCAGACCTTCTCACCAAATCCGCCGATGCAGGATTCACCGCATTGCTCCTCGCGGGCTCATCTCCGGACCAGTTCGTGGACATTCTGAGCAGCTCCGGACTAGGCCAAGCCCAGACAATGCAGATTCTCACATCCGTATATTATTCTGATTACAAGACCCTTATATCGCTCAACCGCTCAAACGGAGGCGCAGTCTATTTCAATGACGGTAACCTCATATCCAAATGGGCGTCACGCAACTTGCCGAGCGCAAGGAAGCTTGCGAAAATCGTAAGGCAGGATGACACTGAAGTGATGCTGGATTCTGACAGCCGGGGCAAACTCACATTCGAAGCATTTATGCTCTACACGGTGGCGCTTATGCTGATATTTTGACGACTTCCGGACGATAATGGCAAAAACATTTAAAATCAATCATATATGAAAGGTGTATATATTTTTCTGGCAAATGGTTTTGAAGACACTGAAGCATTGGCGACTCTCGACATACTCCGTCGCGGAGGCGTTGATGTGAAGACAGTTTCCATCCACAGGGACAAGTTCGTCACAAGTTCGCACAAGCTGACTGTAGTGGCAGATATGACTTACGGCGAATTCAAGGCCGACTTGGAGTTCGACGGCACTGACGAATCTGACGTCATGATTTTCCCTGGAGGAATGCCTGGAACGAAGAATCTTGCGGAAAACGGTGAAATCATCAATTTTATGAGGCTTCACTATGCTGAGGGCGGCACTGTCGCTGCAATCTGCGCCGCACCTGGTCTTGTCGTTTCACAGCTCCCGAGCCTGGAAGGAAAGCATTTCACTTGCTTCGACGGCTTCGAGGACGCACCAATCGCCCGCGGCGGCATATATGAGAAGAAGCCGGCAGTCAGCGACGGCAATCTTATCACGGGACGCGGCGCTGGATGCGCGATTGAGTTCGGCCTCGCCATCTTGGAGCACCTCAAAGGCGAGGAAACCGCCACTTCCGTCAAGCACGCCATGATGCTGTAGATAATGGTAACGCCCCCAACTAAAAACATCTCCGTGATGGGAATCATCAACATCACGGACAACTCGTATTTCGCGGAAAGCCGTTGCCTGGACGTTCAGGGGAATGACGACATTTCCAAGATTCTCAGACGCGCCGAGAAGATGATTTCCGAGGGCGCGACAATTCTCGACATCGGAGCCTGCTCCACCAGGCCCGGTTCCGAACCTGTCGGAGAGGACGAAGAATGGAAAAGACTCGAGCCCGCGCTCAAAGCACTGCGTAAAGAATTCCCCGACACGGCCATCTCCATAGACACCTACTGGCCTTCCGTCGTGCGGCACACCTATAATACTATAGGTCAATTCATCGTGAACGACGTCACCGCAGGAGAAGGGATGTACGACCGCACTCAGTCGGATGAGCCCGGAGAAATGCTCACCACAGTAGCGCAGCTGAAACTGCCTTTCGTGGCAATGCATATGAGGGGCAATCCGATGACAATGCAATCGCTTACAGAATATGACAACGTAGTGGATGACGTCCTCGATTATTTCAGGAAATTCGAAGCGAAAGCGGATGCGGCTGGACTGACCGACTGGATTCTCGACCCAGGATTCGGATTCGCCAAGACCATCGGGCAGAATTATGAACTTCTCAGGAATCTGGACAAGTTCAAGGCGCTCGGGAAAAGGATTCTCATCGGTGTATCCCGCAAAAGTATGATTTACAGGAAATTCGGCATCACTCCGGAAGAATCCCTCCCCGCGACGCAAGTCCTTCATTACAAGGCGCTCTGCAACGGAGCGGACATTCTGCGCGTGCACGATGTCGCCGAAGCCGTCCGCACCGTCGAACTCTACAAAACATTGGAACCTTAGGAGCCTGCGACTAAAGGGGTTTGGGGAATACGTTCCCCAATAAAACTTCGGTTCGCTCCATAGGAGCGAGGTTTACCCCTCGAAATGTTCAAATTAAATTTGGGGAGCGAACGACCGAAAGGAGTTTTGGGCAATCCCCAAAACCCGCTTGCGACCTATTGCCGACACTTATTTTTAGATTATCTTTGCAACACTCATTGAACGAAAAATAAATGGACACACATTCTTTACTGGCCACGTCTCCGATTGACGGCCGCTATGCCTCCAAGACAGAACCGCTGAAAGCCTATTTCAGCGAATTCGCATTGATAAAATACCGCATACGCGTTGAAATCGAATACTTCATAGCACTCTGCGAACTGCCGCTGCCTCAACTCGCCGACATCGACAAGAGCAAATTCGAGTCTATGCGCGACATCTATCGCAACCTCACTCCGGAGCAGGCTATGGAAGTCAAAGAAATCGAGAAGACCACCAACCACGACGTGAAAGCTGTCGAATACTTCATCAAGAGACATTTTCACGACCTTGATCTCGACAAATGGTCCGAATTCGTCCATTTCGGCCTCACCTCACAGGACATCAACAACACATCGCAGCCGCTGATGCTCAAAGAAGCGCTCGAAAAGGTGTATATCCCCGCGCTTGAGGAGATTCTCGGCATCATCTCCGGTATGGCGGAGCAGTGGAAAGACGTGCCGATGCTCGCCAAGACACACGGCCAGCCTGCCTCCCCTACCAGAGTCGGCAAGGAATTCAAGGTCTATCAGGTCCGCATCGAGGAGCAGCTGAGACAGTTCCGTCTGCTCACCTACCCTGCAAAATTCGGCGGCGCCACAGGCAATATGAACGCCCACAAAGTGGCATTCCCGGGCATCGACTGGATTGCGTTCGGAGACAAGTTCGTGTCGTCACTGGGCCTGAAGCGCTCATTCCCGACAACCCAGATCGAGCACTACGACAACCTCGCAGCCATCTTCGACTGCCTCAGACGCATCAACACCATTCTCATCGACCTCTGCCGCGACATCTGGACCTACATCTCGATGGAATACTTCAAGCAGAAAGTGAACAAGAACGAGGTCGGTTCATCGGCTATGCCGCACAAAGTCAATCCTATCGACTTTGAGAATGCGGAAGGCAACTTCGGAATGGCTGACGCCGTGTTCACGTTCCTTTCGATGAAACTGCCTATCTCACGCCTCCAGAGAGACCTCACCGACTCCACTGTGCTGAGAAATGTTGGCGTGCCGCTGGCTCACGGGCTCATCGCGTTCGCATCCCTCAAGAAAGGGCTCGGCAAACTCATTCTCAATGAAGACGCCCTCCAGGCTGACCTGCACCGCAACTGGGCTGTAGTCGCTGAAGCCATCCAGACAATCCTGCGCCGCGAGGGCTATCCTAACCCTTACGAGACGCTCAAGGCTCTCACAAGAACCGGAAGTGTGATAGATGAAAACACCATTGAGACCTTCATCAACGGGCTGGATGTCAACGATTCCGTAAAGGACGAACTCCGCGCAATCACTCCTTGGAGCTACACCGGGTTCTAAAGCGCCGCAGCTCCGCCTAGACAATACCACGGCACGAAAAACAGTTAAACAACATCGAAGTGTCGACCATTCTCCGGAGAAGGTCAAGGGAGTGCCCAATTACCCCACAAGCATTCGGGAAGTAGGAGGTTTCAAGTTCCAATTCGACGAAATTATATGTCAAAAAGGCTGAAAGTTTTATACTTTTGGCCTTTTTCGCACCCCCCCCCCTGTATTAAAACGTATAAATATTCTTATATTTGGTTTGCTTTTGTGAACGGCAGGCAGGTCAGAGCCATCTGATGGCCCAATTTGACCGCCCCACGGCAAGAGCAAAAACTGATTGTCCTTAATAGAAACTGATTAAGATGAAACGCATTATTGCGCTCATTGCGGTATTTGCCTGCGTGAGTTCATATGCACAGCAGATGTCTGACACCTTGCGGATATACTTCCGTCAAGGCCATTCATCTTTCGAATCCAATTATCGGGACAACGGCTCCAGAGTCCGCGCATTCGCCGACGACATCAATCAATTCAAGTCACAGTCTTCCGCATTCGACATACTCAGCGTCCGCTATCAGGCAGGCACATCTCCGGAAGGTTCTATGGCAATCAACCAAAAACTTGCCGACAAGCGCAGCACCAATCTCACGGCACTGCTCCGAAGATACCTCACCTTCCCTGATTCTATAATCCACATAAGCACGGTAGTCGAAGACTGGTCCGGTCTCGCCGAACTTATGCGGGAAAGCAGCACATACAGTTCCGACTCGGATGTCCTTTCCATAATCACTGACGGCAGCACAGCCTCTGAAAACAAGAAGAAAGCGCTCCAGCAGCTGGACGGCGGCAAAATATGGAATCAGCTGAACCGCGACCTTTTCCCGGAATTACGCGCATTCAACGTATATATTGAAGTCGGCATCCGCAATCCGGACCTCGGGATCCCGGTCATAGAAGCCCCGACCATAGTCACAGAAGACGAGCAGATACCTGTTCTGGACGACAACATCTCAATAGCGAAGATTGAGTACAAGGAAGAAGTCCCCGAGGAAGAGCCGGAATGGACCAGAAAACTCTACATCAAGACCAATGCGATAGGATGGGCAATGTTCATCTCGAACGTGGCGGTGGAAATCGACATCACACGCAACCTCTCGTTCCAGCTTCCTATATATTATTCCGCAGTAAACTATTTCCACAGAGACCTCAAGTTCAGGACATTCGCGGTACAACCGGAGTTGAGATGGTGGTTCAACAAGCCTGAAGGCCTCTTCGTAGGCGCCCACTTCGGCACAGCATATTTCAACTACGCGACCAAAGGCGACTGGCGAATCCAGACTTATGACGGAGACCGCCCGCTGTGGGGCGGCGGACTGGCAGCCGGCTACAGAATGCCTCTGTCTAAACGTCACCCGAGATGGAACATCGAATTCTCGCTCGGAGCCGGAGTCTATGACGTTTACTACGACAAATTCTACAACGAGACCAACGGACCGAAGGCGACAAACGGCCACACTACATTCGTAGGCATCGACCACGCCGCAGTGTCATTCTCATACAGTTTTGACCTTAAGAAAAGGAGGACAAGATGATGAGAACATTTATCAGGACATTGACCTGTGCCGTCATCGCGCTCATCCTTTCTTCCTGCGCCGTACACGAATGGCCGGAGACACTTCCGGCAGACGCTACGCTGAAGCTGGATTTCAACACCGCCCTTCCGCAGTTCATCGTGATCGAGCACGACACAAGGTCATCCAAAGACGGTAAAGACTATGAAATCCGATACATTGTGGAGGCATACCGCCAACTGGGAGAAGGAAGCTTCAGCACAACGCCATACAAGCGCTTCATTTTCACGAAGTCCGATGTATCAGACCTGAACAACGAAGTCACCGTCAACATTGACGAGGGCACTTATGATTTCTACGTCTGGACAGACTTCACGGAAAAGGGAAGCACGGAAGATTTCTTCTACGACACCAGAAGTTTCAGGGAGATCAAACTCCAGGGTCAGCACGAAGGCAACAACGACTTCCGCGACGCATTTGTAGGGCATAAGGTCTTGACCGTGGAGAGATACGGAAAAGAGACGCCTCCGGTAAGCGGAACAATCGAGATGGAACGCCCGCTGGCGAAATTCGAATTCATCACCACCGACCTTCAGGAATTCATAACTAAGGTGCTGACCGAGATGAGAAAGAAAGGCTCCGGGGCATCGGAGACCTCAGAAGAGATCTCTGCGGAGACGCCTGACGACACCAAGTCTGACGAAGGAGGAAGCAAATCCCCGATTGTGGACCTCGACAAATACAATGTCGTATTCTATTACACAGGCTATATGCCTTGCACGTTCAATATGATGGACAACAAGCCTTGCGACTCCAAGACAGGCGTGCAGTTCAAGTCCGACATAGAACTGATTGACGACCACAATGCCCGATTGGGATTTGACTATGTGTTCGTGAACGGAAAGGAATCCTCGGTGATGGTGGCGGTCGGACTTTTCGACGAGAACGGAACAAAGCTCTCGATGAGTTCCCAGATTGAGGTGCCGATAAAAAGAAGTATGCTCACCACCGTCAAAGGCAGCTTCCTTATGCAGAATGCAGACGGAGGAGTGGTGATAGACCCTTCATTTGACGGAGAATACAATATCGTGATACGGTAACGCGACAAACAGAAAACAAACAACAAAATAATAATCAATAATCCACTACATTATGAACGCAACTCTAATGAAAACTTGTGCGCTGACGGCATTAGCCATTGCTGCTATGTCTTGCGCAAAAGAACAGGCTGTCGAGAACGGCCTGCCTGCAGAGGTGTCATTCGCAATCGAAACACCTTCAGGAATCAGCACTAAAACTATCGGAGACGGCAGCACAGCGACCGTGCTCTACTATCAGGTCTTCGATAAAGATATGGCTCCTATAAGCAGGCTCGATATTCAGCAGAAAAATCTCATGAACGGTAAGACCACTGTGAGATTCCAGCTCGTGAAAGACCAGGTCTATAACTTCATCTTCTGGGCTCAGACCAAA
>CAVKAQ010000113.1:0-6547 GCA_963654225.1 Butyricicoccaceae bacterium
GCAGTGCGGATTTGGGAATCAGCGATACCAGTAACCAGACACATATCGGTCTATTCAATGATGTGCTGACATTCTTGGAGGACAGCACTTCAACAACAGCAATGCTTGTTCACGATTCTTATTGCCAGATTCTGGATTGCTTTTTTGACCGCATTGAGAATCCGGACGGAACATTCCGTAGCCCTAAAATAAGGATGGGAACGAAGAAGGCCGAATCAGTGGTGTCTAAAATCAGACAATTTGCTGAAAACAACCCTGATGATGAATGGTATCTACTGTGGTCAAGCCTTGAAAATAAAGATCTGGTATTCTGGCTCATAAACAAACAATCTTCGGATTTCCATATCATAGAGAACCTCGTCAAGTCAAATATCAAGATAATAACCGACCAAGATCCTGACTACAGACCCTTAAAAACGGCTATGGTCAAGAAAATCAACCTTGTAAGCATCGATATCCAAAAAGATATAGAGATCATCTCACAAGTAGGTGATTTGACGCGGAAATACAAAGTGTACGATGTGGAAAAGGCAAGGAAACAATTTGCGGCCACAGGAAAGAAGGGCGAAGAATTGATAAGCGAGTATTTGGAACAAGAGGTTGCAGCCAAGAGAATCAACTCATTCGAGTGGATGAATAAAAGCAGAGAGTCCGGGCTCCCCTATGATTTTGTGATACTGGCCCTTAACCGCAACCCTCTGTTCATTGATGTCAAGTCCACCCGTTTCGATTTCAAACAGAATATCATATTCAGCAGCCAGGAAGTAGCATTTGCACACAACTGCGTAAATACAGATTCCGCATATGCTGTCTATAGGGTATTCAATATGACTGACGATTCCGGTCTTCTCTCAATTTGCGATAACTGTGAAAGCTATATGAACAGTCTCAATACTGACATTGAAAGATTTAGGGAATCCATAGTCCCGACTAAAACGGCACTATTGAGAATGAGCCTTTCCGTTTCTCCAAAAGATTGCTTCTCAAGCATTACTGCGCCTATAAAACTACAATGATATGAATGAGATTGTAAAACACATTAACGATACCAACGCCAGCTATCGGCAGCTTTCTGCGGGCGATGCAAAAAATACAGACCTCTTTTTGGACAATGAGCATTATGCATTGTTCAAGGATTCCGGAGAACAGATAACGGTAAGATTTGACAAAGAGAATCTCTCCAAGGCAATCCTGTTTATAGCTTCCATTCTGCCGAGAAAGTTTGATCAATCCTCCATACATTGTACGATTCCATATTCCAAAGATTTTGTGACCGACCAGCTCGCACTTCTAGATGCGTTGTTCAAAGATAATGGGTTATCCGTAAGCACATTAACTCAGACTTGGAATGTAAGAAAAGATGTACCTCAGAAAAACGGCAAGGTGGATACCCGATTTTATTTTAATGATTTGATACGGGATGTCTCATATACAGACCACACGGGCAATATCTGCAATTCAAAGTTCACGATACGTAATTATTTGGCTGGTGGCTATTCAGATTTACATATAAGAAGAGCCTACGATGGAGTCTTTGATGTTACCGTCACAAATGTTACTACACCCTATGATGACGGTAAAGAAAAGGACTTGGAGGACATAATTATAACTCAAGACCTTCCTTTCAACAAAATCTTCTACGGCGCTCCGGGCACGGGCAAGTCGCATACTGTGGAGGAGGACTATGTGAAGGGGCACAAGAGTTTCCGCATCACTTTCCATCCGGATACTGACTATGCAAGTTTTGTGGGCTGTTACAAGCCGTCGATGGGAGGACCGGATGAAGGCCAGATCACTTATGCGTTTGTTCCGCAGGTATTCTTGAAAGCATACGAATATGCCTGGAATCATCCCGGGGAGAAGACTTTCCTCGTCATTGAGGAGTTGAACCGCGGCAACTGCGCCCAGATTTTCGGCGACGTGTTCCAGCTTCTGGACAGACGGGTTAATGACCACCCCGGATTCTCGAAGTATAAGATTAACGCGGATACAGACATTGCCGGATATCTCAAGAAGCATATAGCAAACGAGGATGGTGCATACGAGAACAAGATTAAGGAGATTTACGGACTGAACGAGTTCGATTTCAGCATAATGGCAATTCCGGATAACCTTTATATCCTCGCCACGATGAACACTTCCGACCAGAGCCTGTTCCCGATTGACAGCGCATTCAAAAGAAGGTGGGAGTGGGAGTATGTCAGGGTCAACTATGATGATGCGGCTCAATTCTCTCTGGCGATTGATGACAATCACAAGTACAACTGGGCCGAAGTCATCCGAGGCCTCAACGATTATATCAAGTCCGAGACACATAATACGAACAAGATTCTTGGCAACCGTTTCGTCCAGGCCGGTGCGGATGGCGTAATAAGCGCCAGGGCATTCCGGGACAAGGTGCTGTTCTTCCTTTTCAATGATGTGTTCAAGGATGACGATGACTTCAAAGCCGCGTTTTTCGGCGAGAATTCAGAGGACAAGTTCTTTGAAGACCTGTGCGTAACGGATGACACCGAGCTGACAATCAGATTCATTGAAGGCATCTGCGGGGCTGAAAACATTGCGGAGGCAAATGCACAAGAAACTGAAACCTCAGAACCATCTGCCGAATGATTCTCTTTTTCGAAGGCAAGGACTACAAGCGCACGCTGCTTGAGAGCATCTTTGGGAAAGACCACGCGAGGGTGATATCCCGTGGCAATCTCAGAGATGAGAAGGCCGTGCTTGACTGCGTCGGATACTACTATGATCCGGAGCATCAGCACGTCTTCATCCTGCCGAAGGTGTTCTACAAGAACGGAAAGGGATTCGGTTTCCTTGAGCTGAGGGATGACTCCCCTATCACTGATTCTGCGGACTTTGTACAGAAGATGAAAGATAAGGGATGGGCGGAGACTCTTCTGACAGATCTGCCGATATATCTCTACCAGGCCATTGAGAAATACCGTAGGAGGGAGTCCGACACCATCGCGACGGAAAAGGATGCCGCACAGAATGTGATGAGTTCCAAAAAGGGAAAGACGGAGACTTCCCTTATGGATGTCATCCTCTCGCTGCGCGATTTCTATGAGGAGAACCAGAATCTTTTCATCCTGACATACAAGCAGAATCATTCCGGGTTCAATAAGGTGAATTGGGCGAAGACAATCCGCACGCAACAGCCCGTCATAACGGGAAAGTCCGTGATTTATCCGTTCGTAGTCAACCACAGGAAAGAAATCAACTACGATGAGGAGCTGCTTGTCCTTTTCTTCAGTACCCTGAAATACATAAACGGTGAATACCATTTCGGATTTGTCGTTGACCAGCCTTACAACCTGATTCCAGAGAAGGAGTTCAGGCAACTTCTATGGAAAGGTAAGATTACAAAGAGGCTTGAGACCATCCGGAACAACTATTATAACGAGAAGTTTGTCCGCCTGTGGGAACTGCTGTTTTTGTTCGCGTCCAAGCGCAGCAATATCAGCAAGGCAAAAGAGCAGGAGGAGTTCCTGCTTGTCAGAGATTTCAACATTGTCTTCGAGGATATGATAGATGTCTTGCTCGGAGACAGTGATGCACCGAGGTCTCTTGTGAAGCAGCAGGACGGCAAGATTGTGGACCACCTGTTCAAGGGGACTTCACTGACCACCGGGAGCCGGCAGGTCTATTATGTCGGAGACAGCAAGTATTACAAGGACAGCACCGCTCTCGACGGTCCGGCACTGTTCAAGCAATACACTTATGCCCGGAATATCATTCAGACGCAGCTGAATTGGTTCAACAATGGAAGGGAGCATCTGAAATACAGGGATGAACTTACCGAGGGTTATAACATCACTCCGAACTTTTTCATCAGCGGCCGTGTGGAGAAGACATATCGGTTCTCTTCTTCGGAGCTGAAGCTGCAGCCGGACGAGTTTGACAAGAATTTCCAGTTCAGGAACCGCCTTTTCGACAGGGACACATTGTTCCTGAGGCTGTATGACATCAATTTCCTGTTTGCGCTGTATGCGTATGTGAACCGTTCGCAGAGCGTAAGGACAAATTTCAAGGCGGAGGCGAAGCGGAAGTTCAGGGATGATTTCATCAGATACATTGACAATGAGCACGACTTCTATCTGCTTCAGGCAAGAAAGCGTGAGGATATCAGGAGTGTCGTTGATAAGAGATTCCGCGAAATCAATGGGAAGGTGTTCTGCCCGTATGATGAAGGTGATGCCAACTGGGGGCTGATGATGATGGGGCTCGAGCGGGATGCTTATCGTGAGAATGCGGGGCTGCTTGCTTCGCTGAGCGAGGATTTCATCATCAAAGAGTATCATTTGGGAACAGAGCCATATGTGTATTACAATGGGCTTCTGAACGGTGTTGAGGCAGCAAGGACGGTGGCGTTGAGGGATTCGTTCAAAGATGCTGACGGCAATTTCCGCAGGGAGTCCGTGGTCATCGGTTGCTATAATTCTCCTGAGCAGAAGAGATGGATTCTTGAACGCAAGCTGTACAATGTGCGCTTCAACGAGGGGCGCGTGGGGTCTGTATGCAGGAACACCCAGCAGGTGTTCACCGCAAGCTATCTGCTTTTGTATGACTATGGCGACAGGTCTGCGGATGCCGAGTGCTATCTGCTGACGGGGAAGAATGAGATTCTGAATGCTTCGGGGATGCAGGGGCTTAATTATCCGAAGGCTGCCTGGTCCGGCGATGAGGAGTATCTCGTGTACGGCATCGGAGAAAGGATTCCAGGCAAGATTTGCGTAAAGGATGTGCTTGACAGGCATCCTGATGTTGAGGACGGGAGGCCGTTGTATTTGTATTTTGAGGAGGTGGAGAATTGCTAACCATATAATTATGAATGATATGAGAATCAAGTCATTGTCAATTTCTAATTTCAGAAGCTATTCTGATGAAGTAAAAATTAACTTCCAAAATCTTACAGCTATCGTTGGAAAAAATGACATCGGGAAATCAACTATTCTCGAAGCATTAGATGTTTTCCTTAACAATGGTAAGGGCTTAATAAAGCTTGATTCTAATGACATTAATGTTTATGCAAAAAGTAAAGGTGAAACGGATATTAGGATATCCGTCGTTTTTGATTCTCTGCCGCAAAGTGTCATTATTGATGATTCTAATGAAACCACTTTAAAGGACGAATATCTATTGAATATTGATGGAGATTTAGAAATTCTCAAAGTTTTTCATAACGGGTCAACAAAAAGTAATGATATTGTAGTTTCTATAAAAGCAAATCATCCGTCTAATCCTGCTTGTTGTGACTTATTGAGCAAGAAGCAAAAGGATTTACAGACAGCCGTCGAGCAACTAGGGCTTAAATGTGACGACATGCGAAAAAATGCGCTACTTCGAACTACAATATGGGGGAAATATGGCAAAGAAGGGACATTGGATCTTAAAGAAACCGAACTAACCGTGAATGCAAAAGACGGAGATATTAAAGCCATCTGGGAGAAGTTACAGAGCTATATGCCATATTATAGTCTATTTCAAGCTGATAGAAAAAATACAGACAATGATGATGAAATTCAAGATCCGCTAAAAGCCGCTGTAAAGCAAATCCTCGCAGATGCAACATTACTGCGAAGCTTGGATGAAGTCGCGACAAAAGTTCGTGAGAAATTGCAGGATGTCTCTAATTTAACTTTGAAAAAGATAAAAGAAATGAATCCTGAAATTGCTAATAGCCTTCATCCCAAAGTTCCATCTACACAAGAGCTTAATTGGGCAGATGTATTTAAAGGACTATCTATTACTGGGGATGAGGATATACCGATAAACAAACGCGGCAGCGGAGTGAAGCGATTGATACTGCTGAATTTTTTTAGGGCAGAAGCAGAACGGCGTCAGAAAGATAGCTCTTGTCAAAGCATCATATATGCTATCGAAGAACCCGAGACATCTCAACATAAAGAACATCAACTATTATTGATTAACGCCTTAAAGGAGTTGTCAGACAACGACACAACCCAAGTCATAATTACTACCCATAGTTCTGACATTGTCAAACAACTTGGCTTCGGACAAATTCAAATTATATGTCATCAAAATGGCGTAAAAAACATCAGAGCAGCAGAGATGAATAGTCTTCCATACCCTTCGTTAAACGAAGTAAACTATATTGCATTTGGAGATGTTAGCGAAGAATATCACAATGAATTGTATGGATTCCTTCAGAGCAAGGCAATTGATGAGGATGCGAAGAATGGAAAAGAAAAAGAATTCGATGCATGGCTTGTAACTAAGGGATGTAAACAAAATAAACCATGGATTAGGATTAAAGGCAGTGTCCCTCAGCAAGCGCAACAATGTACTATTGAGACATATATTAGGAATTATATACATCACCCCGAGAATAAACTTAATGACAAATATAGCTCTACCGAACTGAAGGATTCTATAGATGAGATGAAGAAGATTGCTGCTTCGTATTTGACGAACATCTCACAATAAATTAACATCTATGACCAAAATATCAATCCGTTTCTTCGATGACCGGGAGGTCAGGGCCATTTGGGATGAGGGGAATTCCAAGTGGTGGTACAGCGTG
>CAVKAQ010000114.1:0-6462 GCA_963654225.1 Butyricicoccaceae bacterium
AAGTATGGATTTATGCTGAAGTTCGATTCTGCGGAGGACAATACTCTTCAGCGTTATTCAAAGGTGAGAATCAATCTGAACGGGCTGACTTTGACAAAACAGGCGGATCCGGAATGTTATGAAATCTCCGGTCTGAAAGCCGAAAATATAGTTTCTGCCGATGAACCTTCAGTTGATGCAGTTCCTGTGAAACTTATGAGAGTGACGGATTTGACAGACGCCGACATTTATACTCTCGTGACTCTCAAGAATATGGAGATAGTTTACAAGGACGGATGCTATACAAACTGCACAGACGGCTACAGCATCAAGACCGACTTCAATATCGCGGGCACATCTACCGCTCCAAGGTGGGATGTGGCGCCTCTTCTCCTTACGGATGATGAAGGAAACGCAATGTCTATGCTCACGAATGCCAAGGTAAGTTGGAGACGTGACGGTACAGGTGTAGCGCAAGGTTCAGGTCTGTTTACAGGCATAGTGGTAGCGGAAGAGCTTCTCCGCTACGGCGATGTGGGACGCTATCAGATTCGCCCTATGGTAGAGAGCGATATAGCGTTGGATGATGCCGCATTCTCCAAGACACTTGTGGAATGGAACTGGAACGATGCCGTGAATGATCTTAAACCTGAAATAGGAGATGGCTCGATATCAGGAGTGACAGCTTCGTTGGCGCAGGATTACAATGCCTGGATTCCGAACAATGTCACTACAAGCAGGACGCAGGCTATTGCGTCAGGAACAGGCGGCAAGGGAGTTGTCAACAGCCAGGCTGCATACTTCACAGCTACCTGGGAAGTCGGAACAACGTTCGATGTAAACTTCTCAACAGAAGGAATAACCGGTACAAATCTCCAGTTCGGATTTGTTTGGGGCCACGGAAAGCAGAACAATACTACGTTGGACACGCCTTCTCATTGGAAACTGCATTACTCGATTGACGGCGGAGTCACATTCAAGGAATTCGTGTCCATGGTCAAGAACCGTTCGCTTGTATGGTGGAGCAATACGTCACCTGACAGTGCTCCGGGATATACCGAACACATATTTACACTGCCGGCCGAATGCTTTGGCCAGCCGTCTGTAACTGTTCGTTTCGAGGTTGCTGACAATGTTTGCGACATAGATCCGAAATCAACGGCAACTACCTGGGAGACAGCCAGAGGTACGGAGAAAGGAACATTTACTTCTACCAAAAATCCTTTGAGATTCGGAACGATAACCGTCCGCTACAATTAAGCCTTTAAAAGATATTATTATGAGATACAATATCAGATATTCATTACTTGCCCTTGCCGCTTGCATCGCATTTCAGGCCTGCGACATAGATGATGCTACAAATGTCCCCAAAGTGGAACTGGGAACGCCTACCAGTGAATATGTGGTTGAAGCAGTAGAAAGTACTTTTACTGTTCCGATTTATTCGAACGGCAAATATAGCATCGAAGTTCTGGACGGAGCTGAGAGCTGGCTTCACATTACAGGCGAGCCGATGGCAACAGACAGTACCATCACCGTGTATTGTGACGCAAACGCCGAGTTCAAGAGAAAAGGGTACATCGCATTGAGCAGTCAGGTGGATTCCCGTCGTGACACCATAGTTGTCAAGCAGAAAGGCTGGCAGACGGCATATCTCAGTATGGAAAACGCTTCGATTGTCGCTGACGGCGGAGCGGGTGTCGTCAATTCTGCGGTGAAGACCAATATCCCGTTCAGCTATATGACTGTTGACAAGGAATATACGAACGAGGGCGATGAGTGGATTGAGAAAGTGAATATTTCGGAGTCAGAAGACGGTTCCTGCAATCTTGAACTTTCGCTTTCCGCAAATCCGGATGCCGTGGCACCGAGAACGGCCAGTCTGAGTTTTTCTTTTACGGACGGTTGGGGCGACAAAGTCTCATTGCTGGTGAACCTTCTTCAGAAGAGTGCAAACAATACTTTAGGTGAGGTGCTCCCGTTCTCTTCATTCATCGACAAATATTCGACCGGCAAGACAATTCAGGACTACGTGATTCTCGAAGGCTATGTCGTCAGCAACACTGAAGGCGGAAATGCCGGAGCAAATGAGCAGAAAACCACATCGGCCGTCGATTACAGCATTTCCAAAAGGACCGTTTATCTTGAATCTACAGATGGCGGGAGGGGAGTATCAATATTGCTTAACTCTGCGGATGACAATGTCTTTGCCCAGTATGACAAGGTGCAGATTCTGATGCACGGAACTGTGGCTACGCTAAAGGAAGAACCTCTGCGATGTGAGATTACAGGCGTGACTAAGACAATGGTTACCTCCAGAATTTCCGGCACGAAATCGTCCATCCCTGTCAAGGAGTTGTATATCAAGGACCTTACGGATAATGACGTATATACTTACGTTACCCTTAAGGATGTTGAAATTCCTGTTCGCAAGGGCTCTCTTGCCCCTGTGAATGAAGGTTACACGGCGGCTACAAATGCGCACCGCTTCACTGAATTTCCTCGTCTTGTCAGAGATATTGACGGTAATGACATCTATATGATTACCAATACGGTCTGCACATACAGAAATGACGGGACAAGACTGCCGTATGGCTCAGGCAAGATTTCAGGCGTGATAGTACACGATGCTTTCCCCCGTATGGAGTGGCGTAACGGAGCTGACCCTGCCGAAATTGATGATGACCCTGCATTGGGAAATATAGGAAGATACCAGATTCGTCATCAGAGCAAGTCGGATGTCTGGGAGCAGATGTCTGATAATTTCGAGGATGGCTTCTCGAAGTTGCTGACCGAATACCGTTATTGGGTGCCGAATGTTGCAGATTCCACTATGCGCCCTTCTTACGGCACCAACGGTTGGATGGATCATACATATAGTAGGCGATATACTCATTCAGAGGCTTCTGAATATGTTCAGGCTACGTATTCTCAGCATATGTATGCCGCTCAGACATTCTGTTATCTGGGTCCTGTGGGCAACGGTACTAATTCTTTGTTCCCTGCAGTCGATAAGAATAATACCAATGTCAACGGTTGCGGCATTATGATGGATTTGACAGAAGGAAGAGATCAGATTCCTTCTCAGCAGGTTTTGGCTGAAATCGTCAGCTACAATCAAGATGGAACGGTAGAGTGGGCCGGGCCGAATGCCAAAAGCTCAAACGTAAAAGATGTGAACGGTACTGGTTCCAATTCAGGAAAAGCCTGGGTCAATGGAACCGTTTTTACCGGTTACGCCAATCAATATTGGTGGGATTACGAAAATGAACGTCCTTATGCCTGGATTTTCAATTTCTCTACGGTCGGGATTTCAACCGGGCAGATTTCGATGCAGATATCTGTGATGAATATGGACCAAAGTTACTATTCCCCAAGGTATTGGAAGGCTGAATGGGCACTTGTTCCAGACCAGTCCGCAAAATCCGACAGCCAATGGCATCTGATAGGAAATTACACTGTGCCGGATGTTTCCACCTGGTCGAATACTCTTTATTCTTCAACAGTCGGCTTCAAGCAGATTAACTTTTCGCTTCCTCAAGAGATTTTAGGTTACGAAAATGTGTATATCCGCTTGTGTCCTGTAAACGACCTTTGCAGCAGCGGAGCGGATTATGCCGATGCGACGATGAAGGAAAAGGAATCAGGATTGTCGGTCAGCGCAATTGATTATTTTGCAATCAGATACAATAAGTGATGTTTTCTGTTGAATGAAATGATGACATCTTAAGGATAAAAATTATGAGGATTTATAAATTCATTGCAGGCCTGTTGATGTTAACACTTGTCTGCGGCAGCGCAACTGCCAAAAAAGAGCTTAAACTAGTTTATTGGAATATCCAGAACGGTATGTGGAGCG
Source organism: Butyricicoccaceae bacterium (assembly GCA_963654225.1). GTDB lineage: Bacteria > Bacteroidota > Bacteroidia > Bacteroidales > UBA932 > Cryptobacteroides. Next base: position 3,839 of record CAVKAQ010000114.1, read on the forward strand.
GACAGGGTGACAATTACGATTCATTCGTCAAATGGGTGAAAGCGCAGAATCCTGATGTCTGCGTGTGGTGCGAAGGGCAGTCTATATGGATAACGGATTCGAATAAGAGAATGCCGGAGGAGGACAGATATCTGGTGTCTCATTGGGGTGAACTGGCTGCGCGTTATGGTCATAAATACTGGGCCATAAGCGGTTATCGGGATAATTTCCCGCAAATCATAACGTCGAAATATCCGATAGAAACTGTTTCTACTATCGTGGGCGCAGAGCCTGACAGCGTGGTGACGCACGGAGCGGGATGGTACAGAATCAATGCTTTAGGAAAGACATTCAATATTGTTTCGCTTCACACCTGGCCTCAGGCTTATGCTTTCCGTGCAGAGAACCGAGACAGCAGCAAAGCGGAGAACGGAGGGGACAAGTATCGCCGTATGGAAATAGAGTATATCTGCAGGCATACCATCGATACTGACCCGTCAGCAAAGAATGAACTGTGGATGATGTTAGGCGACCATAATGCAAAATCCCGTGTTGACAACCGCAAATATAAATATCCGGAAGACGATACCAGATTCCTGGTCCACGACTACATCATTGAGAATACTCCATATATAGATGTCGTAGCCGCCAAGCATCCGGGTGAGTTCTTTACGTCAACCGGAGGCCAGTCAAGAATCGACTTCCTCTATTGCACAAAGCCTCTTTATGATATGGTGCAGTCGTCTGAGATAGTTTCCGATGAATACACGACACCTGTCAGAGATCCTAAGAATCTTTCCAACTTCTGGCATCCGTCAGACCATCGCCCGATAGTCACGGTATTCAAAGTGAAATGACGTATGCGTTCCTGTAATAATTAGGCTACTATCTCATTTTTAATACATTAGATTTGATATATCAAGTCCCCAGATTGCTGTAGCGGCGATTTGGGGACTTTTTGACTTTCAAGTATGGAATGCAACGGCGTCTGTGACGCTGCACGTTCTCTGCTTGCCTTTGGCTATAGCCCCTCTAACCTCTGTAGCTCTTTTTATGGGATTTTACTTACGGTACTGCGTTTTCAGCCACAATCTGAATATGGGATCCTGTATGGATACTTTATTCCCTTCTACATCAACCAAATCCTTTTTCTGTAATGCTGCCTTGAGAATCCGGACATTACCGACTGAACCTAGGTTATATTGTGCCATCGTTTCCATCGATGTGAACTGCACAACGCCATTGGCGACTGCGCACATATAGTTGCGCTGTTTGTCAGTTAGAGAATCCATCGTGTTGATGAACTGTAGATTCAGATAATCTACAATGCTCAAGAGAGAGGCGTCAACTATATCTTTCGTGCATAAGTCTGAGGTTCGAAGCCAACTGGCCTGAGCGAGTTGCTGTACATAATATGAATGGTTATCGACACTTTCTGCGAGATAAGATGCGACCTCCGGATTGATTGATTTTCCGGTTTCAGCAAAGCGTTCGACAATATAACTGCTCCAGTCTGCGGTAGAGATTTTCGGCAGAAACATAATATCTCCGAATCTGTAAAAAGGACTATTGTACTCTCCGAAAATATTGAGCATCATATGTTTCTTACTACCATACAATATATATGCGACATCTCTCTGTTCCTGCCAGTGGTTACGGAGAATTTTCTGAAAACGAAGCGTGTTTTGAAATTCACCAATTTGCTGAAACTCATCAATGCAGACGATTACCTTCTTTTTCTTTCGAGATGCTATATTTTGCGGAAGATCAAGAATATCTTCTCCTATGGGGTCTTTGCGTATATCCAGCCCGAATGACAGGTCATAATGTCCTGCCGGATCAGACATCGAGATTTTCGGAAGAAGTGATGATATGAACTCCTTCGCATTGTGCAGAAGATTTTCTGCAGAAGATGAAATCTGGACGGTGACATTCTTTGCGAATGTGCTGTAAAACTCCTGTTCGTCTGCACATCCGAATATGTTTATCCGAACAAAAAGGTAATCGTCATAATCTCCTGATGCTATCTTGATAGCTTTAGATACAAGTGATGACTTGCCCCATCTTCTCGGTGATATTATCGCAGTACTCGTCAGTGAAGCAATGTTTGCAAGCAACTTCGCCGTTTCATTCTTACGGTCCGTAAAATCATCGGCTTCGACAATGCGCCCGTAGGCAAAAGGTATTTCTTTCATCAGATTTTTTTACAAAAATAGGTATTCATACAGAATTATACAATTTTATATTATATAATTTTATATAATTAGACTAGGCTATTTTGCGTCGAGTATAGCGGAGGTCGCTACCTCTTTTTGATATTTTGTCAAAGAGGGCAATGCCGAATAACCTTCTGACATATATCGGATTACGCGGCATCCAACCTGCCGCAGGGAGCGCACCTCACCTTCGGTCACTTCGGATCTTGGTCCTAAATCTTTATGTGAAATTCCCTGCATATCAGCCACTTGAATTGTTTTTACGGGCTTGTGGGCCGGATTTTGCGCCGGGCTGCCTGCGAAGCCGAAAATTTTTTCTTGGGCGTGAACGTCCGCGCAGTCAACGACTTAAAATGATACACGGGTGAGTGTCGGTGAAAAATATTCAAAAAAAAGTTGGGGAAAAGTTTGGAGGGAAAGAAAAAGTGT
>CAVKAQ010000115.1:0-6453 GCA_963654225.1 Butyricicoccaceae bacterium
CTTCTTCCTGCCACTCTTGAACAGGAGAAAATGCTAATCAATGCGATGAATATCAATCTAGACCATCTTCATAAAGTTGTTCCGTCGATGCCGTTTCTATTCTCGCCGTTCGTAAACTATAAGGTCGGTAAAGATAAGGACGAGACTGCAGCGATGTGGAAGCGGGTTCTTCCGGAAGTCCACTTCCTCAAAGGCGATGTTTTCTGCCCGCAGGACTGCGTGGGAGCAGGAGGCTTAGAACTTGGCATGCAAGAAGAATGGATGCTGGCGCTTTCTGAAGCAGCAAAGACGGTGGAGGGACTCGAGTTCTGGGTAAATGTCGAGACATTCGACCAGAAGTATTGGTCCAGTGCACCGCTCCCGAGACTCGTGGAGCAGATTCGCTCGGCCAGTCACGTAGCAAGCAATATTGTATGCTTCTCCTATTGCTCTTACAATAGTCCAACTACTGTAGTTCCATGTTATGACAAAGCATATAGATGTTATCTGAAGACTGGCTCTCTGCCTAGCATACCTGCGCCCGCGGCTCCTGTCGAACTTCGCGTCGAGAAGTGCGATAACGGCACAAGACTCGTTTGGAAGTGCTCTGATGAGGAGAACACGGCAGGATACAATGTGTACCGCTACGGAAGGTTGATTCGAAAGATACTTAGACGCAACGGTCAAGACTGCGAAAGTTTGACGCTTGACGAGATGGATACTCCCTCTGGATTCAGTATAAGCGCATACAATGTTTTAGACAGGGAGTCTGTACGTAAAACACTGTAGAATAGGACTAGAAAATAAGATTATAATTGAGTGACTACTATCTATTAATAATACCTTTCTGTCATTACACGCCATATCATTTATGGACTTGCCAGCCATATGCAGCGGAGTTCGGACAGGATGTTTACAAACCACACAAGAACATAAAGGCTATAACAAATCACTACACAGTAAGCCCTGTATGGGATAACACAATCATTTTAATTAATCAACTCTAAAATTTATGAAAAATCAACAACATATGTTTGCGCATCTGTTCACGATGTTTCTTGCGCTTTTACTCTTGTGCTTAGGTGCGACGGTGTCAGCGCAGGACATCGGCCAGTATCAGAGCGTGTCAGGCCGGGTAACTGACCCCGAGGGTGAGCCGGTCATAGGGGCCGGAATATTGGTCCAAGAGAAATCGAGCTCAGGAGCGATCACTGATTTGGATGGTAGATATACTATCTCAGTCGCAAAAGGACAAACTCTAGTCTTTTCTTGTATCGGTTATGTAACGCAGACGGTTACATTCAAAGGGAAGAACGTCCTTAATGTCGTACTTGCCGAGGACTTTGAAAAGATCTCGGAGACGGTGATTATCGGCTATGGTAGCGTGAAAAAGCGTGACCTTACAGGATCTGTATCTTCTATTAAGAGTTCTGACCTTTTGAGTACCAACCCTGCCAGCATCAATCAGGGTCTTCAGGGTAAACTTGCCGGCGTCAATGTGGCTCAGTCCGATGGAGCGCCTGGAGCTGGAGTCAGTATTCAGATCCGAGGTGCCAACTCATTCACAACCTCAACCGAACCGCTCTACATTGTTGACGGCATTCCGTTTCTTACCGGCGAGGCTCCAAGTACAGACTATAGCACCAAACAGACTAACAATCCTCTCAGTTCAATCGCCCCTCAGGACATAGAAAGTATTGAAATCCTCAAGGACGCTTCAGCTACAGCCATATACGGCTCGAGAGCCGCGAATGGAGTCATTATCATTACAACTAAGAGCGGACGTACCGGAAAAGCGAAAGTGGATTTTTCATCAAATTTCAGTATCTCGAATCCAGTGAAGACGATAAAAGTCCTTGATGCCGCAACATATGCAGAATATCGCAATGAAGTGACGCGTAACGGCTATATCTATGACGGCAAGGAATTCGTCAGCGAGACCAATCTGCCTTTCCCTATTCCGGGAAGATGGTATGAGAATACAGTCAAGAATCCGGAAACGGGTGAACTTGAGGTTATTAGTCGCTCCTACAGTCCATCGCCTGACGATTTCAGGAACGGCTACTACCGTAATGATGGTGATACTGAGAAATTCTATGGGGTAAACTGGCAAGACCAGATATTCCATACCGCCTATTCGCAGGAATACAATGTCACGGTCTCAGGTGGAAGCGAAAAGAGTTCGTATATGTACTCTGGAGGTATGCTTGATCAACAGGGTGTTATCCGCAATTCCTACTACAAACGCTATACTGCCCGTGCTAACAATACTACGAAAGTTAACCGGTTCCTTGATCTGGGATCCAATATCTCGTTCACCCGTTCTGAAAACAGACTAGCGCGCACTAATTCCGAGAACTACGGCATCATTGCGTCTGCAATCAGCTTCAATCCAACGCGTCCAGTGTTCGATCCTGATGCCGACTCTGGCTATTCTGAGGACTTCTCATCCGGCCTTGCCAATCCATATCTTACAGCCAAAACCGAGAAGAATATCCTCACGTCTATGAATCTCTATGCCAACGGTTATGCGCAACTCAACTTTACAGATTGGTTGTTCTTCCGTCAGAATATCGGATACGGCTACAGTTACAATGAACGTAATCAGTACTACAACAGGTACACTGGAGCAGGTCAGTCTCCGACAAACGGTTACGCTGTTAAGTCGGATAACAGCTACGAGAGCATTACTGAAGAGTCACTCCTCACATTTGACAAGACATTCGGTATTCATCATGTCAATGCTGTTACCGGTATGACCTACGAGAAGTCTATGTGGAGGAGCAAAAGTATGAACGCCAAGAACTTTCCTACTGATGCCACTGAAGACAACGATATAAGCGCCGCAATTGGCGACAAGGAAATCAGCTCATCCAGAGGTCAGTCTCAGCTCTTGTCCTACCTCTTTAGGGTAAACTACGGACTTATGGACAGGTATCTGTTTACCGTGTCATATCGCCGTGACGGGTCCTCCCGTCTTGCTCTCAACCGCTGGGGCAACTTCCTGTCAGGTGCATTTGCGTGGCGTATTTCTGATGAGAAATGGGTAAAGAGTCTTAATTTCTTCGATGACTTGAAACTCAGGATGAGTGCCGGACAGACCGGTAACCAGGGTGTGAATGCCTATGCAACTCGCTCAAGATTTGTTGCCACTAATTACGATTATGACGGTAAGGTATCTTCCGGTATGGCTGAAGACCGTTGGGGAGGTCCCGCGGCCGCTGACCTCAAATGGGAGACAACGACGCAATATGACCTCGGTTTGGATATAGCATTCTTTCACAATAGAGTGAAATTCACGGTTGATGCTTATTATAAGAATACAAAGGATCTTCTCCAATATAAACTGATACCTATGAGTTCCGGATTCTCTCAGATCGCTTGCAACTACGGAAATGTAGAAAATAAAGGTCTCGAGATTTCTGGTTCGTTCATTCCTGTACACAAGGCTAAATTTTCTTGGAAGATTGATGCGAATATCTACTTTAACAGAAATAACGTCTATGGCCTCAATGCAGACCAGTTCTCTGATGTTGTATGGGGTATGGAATCAATGTTTCTCAGAAGGAATGGATATCCTATCGGCACACTCTATGGGTATGTGGAAGATGGATTCTATGACAACGAGGCTGAAGTGAGGGCGGACCCGAACTACACAGATGCGACAGATTCAAAGGTGAAGAGTATGGTGGGACAGATTAAATACAAGAACCTTGATGACGATCCTACAATCGATGATCGTGACAAGACCATCATTGGCGATACGAACCCTGACTTTCAGTATGGTATCACAAATACCTTTACTCTGGGCCATTGGAATCTGAGCTTCTTCCTCCAGGGAACTCACGGCAACGACATTCTTAACGCAAACCTCCGCGCCTTTAAACTCGTCAGCGGAAACAATATGCCGCGATTCGTCTACGACAATCGTTGGACGCCATCTAATAAGGAGGGGGCCAAATGGCCTCGCCCGGATGGTACGTACACGCGTTCAATGAAAGCATCGGACCGCTATGTCGAGGATGGGTCATACCTCCGCTGCAAGAATCTCTCTCTCGGGTACGCTTTCTACAATCCTGTAAAGTACATAACATCCATCAATCTTACCTTGAGCGTTACCAATCTCTTCACAATTACCAAATATGACTGGTACGACCCGGATGTGAACTCATTCGGTAGCGATGCGTCCCGCCGAGGCGTTGATGTGTCATCATATCCGAGTGCGCGTACTTTCAATTTTGGCGTACAGATCTCATTTTAAACGTATATTGAAAATGAAAAGTCTAAATATATTGGCTCTTACGGCAGCATGCTCATTTATGCTTTCCGCTTGTGACTGTCTCGAAGAGAAGACCTTCACATTCGTTGCCGGAGAGGACGTGGCGGCTGACAAAAGCTATGACCAACTCGTCAGTGGCGCCTACTGCACATTGTTATTCCCGTTCGAATGGGGAAACTACCATCAGATCGCTAACTTTGATTGCGACTACCAGACCGGCCCTACTTGGGCATTCAGCGAGATAGGCGCAGGAAACTTCTATGACAATGGTTCCTGCAACAACTTCTTCCAATACTATTTTCAGTCGATTCATCGTGCCAACTACCATTATTATCTGGTAGGTAAGATCACTGGCATTGACTCCAAGGTGAAAGCTAATGCTAAAGGAGAACTCCAGTTTCTCAAGGCCTGGGCATATTTCCAGTTAGTCCAGCATTACGGGCCTGTACCTTTGTTCAAGTCTTCTATATCTGAGGGCAATACTCCAGAGCAACCTAGGGCTTCAGTAAAGGAAATATATGAGGAAATCATTCGCTGCGCAAAGGAAGCAGAGAAGACACTTTTCTCCCGTAATGATTCGCAATGGCAAAAAGGGCATCCTTGCCACGCGTCAGCCACTGCTCTCCTGGCAAAAGTATATGCAACAATAGGCTCAGCTTCTATGAAGGAAGGCAAGATTACCGTGAAGGGAGGTCCTGGCTCAAAGACCAACGCCGACGGAACAGTGACGCGACTTATGCCTGTTGCTATCACTCACGATAAGGACCAGGTCTCAGGATATGAGGAGTTCGATTCTCAGGAATATTACGAACTTGCTCGCCAGAAAGCTAAGGAGTGCATTGAGAGTGGTGAATTCGCACTCGCACCCAATCAGGAAACTCTCTGGTCAAACGCCTATAAGAATGGTCCTGAATTTGAGTTTACTTTGCAGACAGTCCTCGGACAGGGTACACTTTATGCCCACTTTGCGCCGAAGGAGTATCTCGGATATCCGGATCCGAACAAGAATGGGACTTGGCAGTCTGGCTATTATGTCCAGCGCGATCATTGGCTTCAACTCTTCGATGACTATGATGATGACCGCATCAATTGGGGTATTCTCCACCGTATTCCGAACTGGTACAATGCAACCACCGGTAAGCTAACATACGTATTCTATCCTGAGAGAGATAGCGTCTATGTGAGAAAGGGTGAGAAAGGCTATGATAAGACGGATCAAGTGTCGTACGCGGCTCATCTCTATGGCTCCAAACTTATGAAATTCTCGCAGGGATCGGTTACTCCACTTGATGGTAACAGAAGTGACTATAACTGGCCTTATATGCGTTATGCTGAGACTCTCCTCTTTTTTGCGGAAGCAGACAATGAAGTTAACGGACCTACTGCTGAGGCTATGGCTGTCATCGATGAACTCAATAAGCGAAATAACAGCACACTCTGCTCCGAAAGAAATAAGACGACTCCTTTCACCAAAGAGACATTCCGTTCATACATTCTCGAAGAAAGAGTTAAGGAACTTATTGGGGAAGGTGTCCGTAGACCGGACCTTATTCGCTGGGGTATCTATCTACAGGTTATGAACGCCATCGGCACGACGGATGAGAATGGTGTGATCAAGCGACGCGAGTCTAAGCATCTGCTTCTTCCTCTTCCTCCTAACGAGGTTAATGCGAACCCACTCATAGATAAGAATAACCCAGGATGGTAATCCAAGATATTCATCACTCAACAAGTGAAAGTACATATGAAAAACAGAATATTTGACACAGTCGCCGTTGCTACGGCACTCATATTGACCATCTCGGCCTGCACTGATAATGGGTATAACTACGTCCCCATCGATATAGACAAAGTTACGACGATTGCAGACCGTGCCACACAGATTACCCAAGCCGCAATGGGAGACTTCATCGCCATCCACGGAAAAGGGCTAGATAAGGATAATATCATAACTATTAGGGTGAACGACATTGATGTCTCTCTCGATGAGGTGTATACTGAGGATAATACACTATATATGAAGATTCCAGTATCGCTTCCGGAAGAGAAGACCGATAAGATCTACATAACTGGGGGAAAAGGAACTGTTGAGATTCCATTCGTGACGGTAGCACCGGATCTGAAACTAGAACGGATGTTCAATGAATACACAGCTCCGGGAGATACTCTTGTTATCTATGGACAGTTCTTCGAAC
>CAVKAQ010000116.1:0-6441 GCA_963654225.1 Butyricicoccaceae bacterium
TCTCACATCATTCAAAAGCCGTTTTCGGCAATGGGGCAAAAAAAATCGTTACAAGCTCCACGGCGGTGAGTCAAAAAGACGAAGAAGCTGTTCGCACTGCCGCCGGCCGCTGTCTGTCCGCTCAAGAGCATAAAAGGGCTGAACCTTTGTCGTAGCTTATATGTATGACCTGTCTATCCGGAATTCATAGAGCATAGGGGCAGGATGCATTGACACTCCAATTATCCTGTAGCCATCCAGACAGATGGAATTGATTGTCCGCTCAAGCCTGTACGCTTTGACCGGTGCGGCGTTCCAGTCCATGACTAGAAGCCACTGACATTCGCTGGTCGGGATATCGCTGTCTCTTGTTCTGCCGGAATACAGCGCGAATATCCTTTCCTCGTTGCAGGCGAGTGCGCAAAATCCGGTTTCGCTGCCGGGAGCCCACACAAGAGCCGGAAGGTTTTTATTTGAGGTTGCGGACACTTTAGGCTCAGAAAACACCCGCCTAACTTCCTCTTTTACTGTGCCGTTATCCAAACGGCTGACTGACAGTGCACTTATTCCTTTGAGCGCAGACACCATCCTGCTCCCATCAAGGCTGATGGCCATTGTATTTGAAGTGTGCAATGCCGCCAGATGCTTTTCGGACAAGGTCGCGATTGATGGTGTCCTCACATAGTCGACTCCGCACGAAATAGAACAGTCGTCTTCAAGGTAGCCATACCAGCAATCATTGGAAAATATTCCGGAAGCAACTACTTTTTTATCAGGGGTCACCAACGTATGAAATGGGCGGTTGAGTTTTTTTATGTCATCAGTCGGACCGGAATATTGTTTGAAGATGGTTGCAACCTGATGGCCGGAGGCAACTGATTCCACAATGTCCAGATTCCAAAGCCGCATATTGCTGATGTCGTATAAAAACAAGCTCTCTCCTATCTTCTGTATTCCAGAGGTCATAAGTACCTCTCCTGGGCCACGTCCGTGTTTAAAACACCGTATCACGCTGTCTTTCGTGATAATATCCAATTTATTTCCGGACATCCCCTTTCCGATGACAAGGCAATCGCGATATTTCAACACACCAAACGGATCGTTAATTCCATAGTTGGAAAGATTCAGAGAGTCACAGGGGGATATATGTTCAAACCTTTCAAACAAGGTCAACACTCCTTCGTTATTTTTGGAGCAGGCAACAAAGGATAATATGCCAATTGCGAATAGGAAGCTGAACCGCTTTTTTATCGTTTTATCCATGTGTCACTGACGAAAACACCTTCAACTTCCTGATATGGCTCAAGATAAATGCACCAATTATTCTTATCGTTCGCACAAATCGGCTGGACGATGATTTCGGCATCCATCAATGCCTCAAGATTTTCGTTGAAGAACTTGTCTTCGCTTCCGTGAAACGCCGTCCAGGAAGCGGCCGCGCCTGCGGCCAGAATGATTGCGGCCGATGCCGCGATGATTGCCTTTTTCATAAGACTCGAAATATATGGTTCAAAACATCTCCCTCTTGAGCTCGATGCGGGCGCAAGAGGGAAGAAGGGCTATTCGATATCTTCGGATTGTTTCCGTCTCCGAATCGAGCGTAAGAAGCGTGCTGCCGTTGAAGTCAAAAGCCGTCACCCGTTCGTGCATCACATATTTGCAGAGGGGCGTACCATCCCAGGCGAAAAGCATAATCTCCCTGCCGGACTCTTCCCTGCCATACAAGATGGCGAAAAAGTCATCATAGGAGGCACTGTACCAGATATATTGAGGCATATTCCCAGACCGTTTCGTCATCTTTTCCTCCCGCTCAATAGCAGTCCGATTCCTTCCTATCTGCACGGACTTGTGGAAATCGGAATGAAGAGAGTAGAGGTTGATAACATTGAGAGTAAGCGCAGATTCCGCGACTATGTCCTTGTCGGGACTATACGCTACAAATGTTGACAGCAGGTTGATGAGATATCCGTCATTCGGAGTGCTGATTTTCGCAGCATTCAGCTCCTCCAGAAATGTCGGGGTCTTCTCCTCCCCCGACACATACAGCTCACGCACGAGTCGGGTGTTGGAATCCTCCAGACTGCGGCACAGAACGGTGGAGTCATTGAGCTGCCATCTGAACAGCGATTTTGCCGATGAAAACGGCGGGAGTTCATCTATCCGCTCCTCTCCGTCCGCATAGGATGCAGTCACATTCCAACGGAGCGTATTTTTGTTCCCATTGGCTATTTCCGCGTATAAAGAGTCCGCTCGCATATAAAAACGTGTGCGATACCGGCTCGGCATATAATACGGCAGGAGCTCCTTGGGACCGTTGCCGTGGTGAAGAAAGTCACCTCGCGGTTTAAGCGATTCATACTCAAACAGGCTGACGACGGGCGCTTCCCTCGTCGATACCACGATAAGCACCGAGTCCCGACTTATGACATCCCAGATTCCCGGCACATCTATGCCTACATCCTCGGAAGATGCGGGATTCAGGTCCACCACTTCTGGGAAAGAATCCACAACCGTCACGTTTTCAAAGGACATACTGTTCTCCCTGCGTCCGCCGCAGGACAGCACAAAAACAGAGACAAACAACAGAAGCGGTGCTCTTGCAAATCGCACGGTACGCATCAGCATTTCCCCTGCTTGGACCAAAACGATGGAGCGCCTGGCTGCCACGAGCAGGAGCCACAATAAAACACCTGCCGTCCTTCCGTCATATAAATAGCATCATAACAAACCTCCCCCTCTGTCTCCACGTCCATCAACGCCTCAAGATTTTCGTTGAAGAAGTCATTCTCGCTTTGGAAAGTGTAGGAAGCAAGCATTGCCGCAATCATTACGGTCACGACTGATACAATTACAATAATCTTTTTCATTCTCTAATTTTTATAATAGTTAAAAACAGGTTTAAAATCACCGGATTCGATATCTTCGGATTGTTTCCGTCTCCGAATCGAGCGTAAGAAGCGTACTGCCGTTGAAGTCAAAAGCCGTCACCCGTTCGTGCATCACATATTTGCGGAGGGGCGTACCATCCCAGGCGAAAAGCATAATCTCCCTGCCTGCCTCTTCTCTGCCATACAAGATGGCGAAAAAGTCATCATAGGAGGCACTGTACCAGATGGAACGGGGAATCCTTGATTGTCGTTTCGTTATCTTTTCCGCTCTTGATATGTCCATTGGTTTTTTCCCTAGTGTCAAGGACTTGTGGAAATCGGAATGAAGAGAGTAGAGGTTGATAACATTGAGAGTAAGCGCAGATTCCGCGACTATGTCCTTGTCGGGACTATACGCTACAAATGTTGACAGCAGGTTGATGAGATATCCGTCATTCGGAGTGCTGATTTTCGCAGCATTCAGCTCCTCCAGAAATGTCGGGGTCTTCTCCTCCCCCGACACATACAGCTCACGCACGAGTCGGGTGTTGGAATCCTCCAGACTGCGGCACAGAACGGTGGAGTCATTGAGCTGCCATCTGAACAGCGATTTTGCCGATGAAAACGGCGGGAGTTCATCTATCCGCTCCTCTCCGTCCGCATAGGATGCAGTCACATTCCAACGGAGCGTATTTTTGTTCCCATTGGCTATTTCCGCGTATAAAGAGTCCGCTCGCATATAAAAACGTGTGCGATACCGGCTCGGCATATAATACGGCAGGAGCTCCTTGGGACCGTTGCCGTGGTGAAGAAAGTCACCTCGCGGTTTAAGCGATTCATACTCAAACAGGCTGACGACGGGCGCTTCCCTCGTCGATACCACGATAAGCACCGAGTCCCGACTTATGACATCCCAGATTCCCGGCACATCTATGCCTACATCCTCGGAAGATGCGGGATTCAGGTCCACCACTTCTGGGAAAGAATCCACAACCGTCACGTTTTCAAAGGACATACTGTTCTCCCTGCGTCCGCCGCAGGACAGCACAAAAACAGAGACAAACAACAGAAGCGGTGCTCTTGCAAATCGCACGGTACGCATCAGCAGTTCCCTTGCTTGGACCAAAACGATGGAGTGCCAGGCTGCCACGAGCAGGAACCGCAATACAGCACCCTTTCTCCCGGTGCAGTCTGAATAGAATCGAAACAAGTTCCCGTTCCACTCTCTGCATCCATCAGCGCCTCCAGATTTTCGTTGAAGAACTTGTCTTCGCTTCCGTGGAACGCCGTCCACGAAGCGGCCGCGCCTGCGGCCAGAATGATTGCGGCAGATGCCGCGATGATTGCTTTTTTCATAAGCATCTGAATTTAAAACATTTTATAAACATTACCTCCCGAAACATCGAATTGGTCATAAATCATTAGCACTGTTCCACAAAATTACGTCTTTCCCCGTACAGTACCAAAAGCACAGCGTTACAGCCCGCCCGATGAAATCGGACTCTCACATCATTCCAAAGCCGTTTTTGGTAATGTGGCGAAAAAAAACGTTACAAGCCCCGCAGCGCTTAGTCAAAAAGACGAAGAAACTCCTCCCTGTGGGCGGATTCGGAGTCCTCTATTACTTTTTTGAATCGGGATTTTCTTGTCCTTACGGCAGCCTTGCTTATGTCAAAAATCTGTGACAACAGCGTTGCATCGAAACCGGCGAAAAGACAGCTTATGAACTTATACTCTTCAAATCTCATTTTAGGGAAATCCTCTCTGAAATGGAGCATCACATCATTCATCTTCTCATTAATCGCCATCTCAAATTCAAGTTGCTCCTCCTCTCCGGAATTGATTATGTCCGTTACGTCTTTGACTTTCCGATAAACCATCTCGGACAAATCTCCGCCGTGCTTCTGCGAGCGCACGTCTTCGGCTTTCACGATCTCATACAAATCTCCAAGTTGCGAGAATTGTTTGCGATATATCCGGAAATACTCGCGCTGTACCTCTGCAAGTTTTTCCCTCATCTCACTGTTATTTTTCTCTTCGTCCATAAGATGCATCTCGGCCCTGTCAAGCAGGCTGCGGATTCTCTCATTCTCCTCGCACTGCCGCCGATGCCTTCCGCTCAAGAGCATAAAAAGGCTGAGCCCAATCAGAAGACATAACAGAATGACTGAGAGAAGCAGAAGAGTCCTGACATCCAGTTTCGTTTCCATAAGAGCACTACGCTCGTTGAAATAATCCCGTTGTGCCAATACGACTGACTGCGAAAAAACATTATGAAGTATGGGCGGCGTCACCATTTTATCCTTTATTTCAAGTGCTTCACGGTATTTTCCCTGTTGTTGCAGGATACGGCTTTTCCAGAAAAGATAGTCTAGACCTTCAGAGCTCATCCTCGACAATATCGAATCAGACGCGGCTTCTTCCCCGGCTACTGCCAGACAATAGGCATAAGCACCATAGTCAGAATCCTTGGACAAACAGCCATACAAGCCGATTGCGGATTCAAAAGTCTGTATGGCCTTTTGTTCATCCTTCTGAGAACAAAGAACGAGGAATTGACCAAAACTGCATAACACGCGCCATCGCAACGGCCACGGAAGAGAGTTGTCTTCCAACAGAGTGTCGTATATTGATGCGGCTTCTTCCCAAAGGGCCAGATTGGTGCAATATTGAGCTTTTCTGAATAGAGATGCTTTCATCCGGACAGAGTCCCCCACCTCCTTGAAACAGTCGATAGCCTCTTCTACATAATTCAGGGCCTCCTGAAAGTTATACGACACGCTGCACAGTTCGGACAAGGAGCCGCAGGCAAGGCCCTCGTATATTCTATTATCTGTGTCCCTGAAATATCCGAGCGCCTTCAAGTAAGATATGGCGGACTCTTCGTATGCTCCCGCATTATACTGCTGACGTCCAAGATAAAACATCGTCATCCCTCTTTTTTCATCCGGCCCATACGCCATATAATACTTCAGTGCAGGCCGGATAACGGCAGTATTGGCCGTATCTATGGCATTCTTGTCCAATGCCATAGAGAGCAGCAAGGCATACTGCGCTTTCAGTGACGCGCTGCGGAGGGAAGTGCCGTTTATTTCGCGAAGCACGGAGAGTGCGTGCGAGGGCTCAGCTTCCATATGCTCCTCCACCTCCTGCAGCCGGGCCTTCGTCTGCGGTGCGGTGCAGGAAGTTGTCAGCGCAAGACCTGTCGCAATCAGGAGCAGAAAGGTCGAAGTCGTAAGTTTGCGAATTGGCAGACAGAATGACAGAATATAGAACAATTCTTTCTTCATAGTGATGAACTTTTGCAAAAACCAAAACTTCTCAAATATATGAATTCTATCTGAAATAAAAATCAGTTGCCGCCAGAGACTACAGACTACAGATAGAACTTTCCGTCCGTCGTGGCAGACACGGCATCCGCCGGGTCTTTAAGTCCGGTCAGATCCAATTGGGAGCATTTGTGAGTATCGTCAATGTCGAACACTTTTATGCGGGCATTCTCCAAAACGCAGAACTTCCCGTTTTTAGGGAAGGCTACAAATTAACCTCAGCTCAATTTCGCCGTTCCAATGTAATACTGTCCGTCCTCATCCGA
>CAVKAQ010000117.1:0-6421 GCA_963654225.1 Butyricicoccaceae bacterium
CCAGAAGACTAGGCTAAAAATCCAGGTAAATTTCTCGACGCAAATTTACAAACGCAAACACAATAAGCTAACTTTCAAACACTTACCCCCCCCCAAAAAAAACGTCAGAGTCGTTATTTCGGCGGAAATTTCAAGAAAAATTGGCCGCAAAACTGCAAATTTTTGAATTCGTTGAGAGCTCTCAGCACTAAAATACAACAACCTGAAATCGCAAATTTGTCAGTTCTGACAAAATTTTACGATAGCCCCTATCCATAAAAGAAAATTGCATTCAAGCCTGACAAGAAGGCTAAGTCATCAAGAATTTTTCTTGCGATAAGTGGAAGGCGTAAGTCCCGTCACTTTTTTGAAAGCTTTGGAAAGCGCGGAGGCGTCAGTAAAGCCTGAGTAATCAGCCAATTCCGCAAGCGTCAGCTTCGGCTCAGCCAGCATCTTCATCTGTACATCATTGATACGCAACGAGTTAATCCACGAATTGAAATTCATATCATAGACGTTGTTCAGAAAATCAGACAGCAGACGAGGACTGACACCCATTGACTTAGCGACATCAGCGATGGTTATCCCCTCTTCAAGATATTGTCTTTCAGATCGGTTCTTCCAATCCGTAACAATGGAATCAATTGAAATCTGGCGGTCCGTATCCTCAGTCTTATCCGAAACAGCTTCCGTATAACCGTCAGACGTCGTCGCTTCCTCTGTCTCAGAGACTGGAATCGATGAGACACGCCCATAAGGTACGGATTTATGGAAATCGCTGGAATCCATATAGGTGAACGCCGGAGACAGATTCTCAAACAAACGGTACAGATTGATCAGAGCAATCACAAACGGTATGTAAAGGACGTTGCAGACTATCATAAGAGGTATCAGTAACTCTTCCTTGAAACATACTAACTGAACGATAGACAGTACAGCATACAGGAAATATCCCCACAGCCACGACGTCAGCCTTTTGCCGGACATAAGCGTGTTGCCGGTGAAATAGCTCTCCAGTTTCTTGTTATATTGGGCAACGGACTTGGTCAGCAGTGCGCCCAGATACATGATTTCAACCAGAATAACAGCATACAGCATATATTGAAGGCATCTTGCGAATGAGGTATGCACATATTCATAGTATGCGTCAACATCGAAAATCAGTCCGTACTTGACAAAGAATGAGGCGTAATGTACCAGACCGAGTGTGCAGGCAGGAAGAAGCAATGAACATACTGTGCTGCGCTTAAGCTCAGGACATCTGAAAAGCTCCAAAGCAGCCAATGTCGCCATGAACATCTGGAAAAAGAACAGCAGAGGCGCCTGAAAATAATTGACGATGAGATAATCCGCTCTCCAATACTGGAGTACAATGACCACGAAGCAGTTGAAAACGTCAAGAAATGTAGCATAAGCCACATTACGTTTCACATTCAGGAATGCAGCACCCTTTCCGGTGTAATTGTTTCTGACACCGAGAAGTACTATTCCGAGTATAAGACACACGAGCCCACAACACAAATAGGTGAGGAACTCCAATAATCTGAACGTCATCATAACCGCTCCAAAGTTATGATTTTTTCGGAAAATGCAAAAATCTAATTGCTGAACGATACGGTAGAGGTACCGTCTCCGAAGGCGAAATACTTGTTATACACCCATACGAAAGTGGCGGAAGACGATTTGGTGGTCTTGAACGAGCAAGGTATAATCTTATAGGAATTGTCGGCAGTAGATGCCATATTCATATATTCGGTGTAAGTCACAGTCTTGGTGAATCCGTAGGAACGCTTCGACGTATTTATCATCGAGGTGCCGTACCAAGTTGACATATAACCGCTTGCATACTCATCTTCAGATTTTGACACGTCAGGAGTAAGCGAATTTGCAGCGGCCTCCATCTTGAATTCCAGCGGAAAAAGATGGGACGCGAGTCCTGTAGGAACCTTTATATTGACAGTGACCGCATTGCCTATTCCGGAAGCCACCGTTGAAGGGCTGCACTCTAAAATCATCTTGTAAGGATTACGGAGATGGAAGTTGACGGTACGCGCAATCTTGACATTTGCACCGGATTCATTCGGTTCATAGAAAACAATCGTCTGCACCTTTTCCTCATCGGAAGGCTCCTGAGGCGTAATGTAGGCGTAGCACCATCCGGCTGTTGTCCTGTCGGACGAATATGACTTGATCACTGCTCCGTCTGACGAAACCTGCTGACCGGTAGCCCTGTCATAAGTATAGATCCTGGTATTGTCAATGGAAGTCGGATTATTCTTGTAATCAGGCATATACCGGAAACGGAACGTGAAAACATCGGTAGATACCACCGTGGTGTCGGTATAACTGATTTCAAGACGACTTGTACCGTCTGATATATTGATAAGATCCTGAGTTACAACCGAAGATATGAAGTTGTTGGCGGCAGGAGCCTCGGCAGCTTCTTCCGGAGTCGCGTATCCGTCACTGGAGCAAGAAATGATAGTCGCTGAATAGATGAAATTTCGGATGATATTGTAGTAACTCATAAGACCGGCCTCGGCTGACTGCACGAAATCGATCTTGTAGTAGGTGTCCGCAGAACTGCCTGTGTAACGGCCTTTTACAATGATAGCGGTGTTTGTATTGTCCTCAGAGAAAGGACGTTCGTACATATACTGGTCATCTGTCCCGAAAGTCAGAGCGGAAGCGTCAGACTGGATGATGTTCACAGAAGCCGGAAGATAGCCAGTGAAACCGGAGGTGGAAGTACCGTCAAAAGACTTTGTCAACTCAGCGTAAGTGCGGCTCACCCAAGGATTTGACGTGTATGAATCCGAATCAGTGTCGGCTTTCTCGTAAACTGCAAATGAGTTCTGCGACATTACGCAAGGAGCCACACAACCTTTGTCCGGAACATTCCACAGTGCATAGCCTGTCATCGTAAAATTGGAATTTGCCGCTACTTCCACGTGAATCTTGGCGAAATTCCTGACAAGAGGAATCTTCTTGATTTTCGACAGATCAGTCTCGGGCATCGTTGATATGTCATCCGGAATACCGTGGTCAAGCACGATTCTCTGCCAATAGGCGTCCTGACCGTCTGCGACAGTCAGACTTCGCAAAACGTAATACTCTGATCCATAAGTAACAGGGTTGGCATCGAAATCGTAATTGGCAACCAGATGCAGTATTCGTCTCGCCGGAGAAGACTGGAGCTTCACGCTGAACTTATATTCGGTGTTCTGATCTGTAGAGAACGTTCCGGGTTCTACAGGCTCGGCCTTCTGAGACTCAACAAAAAAGCCCTGGTCGTCGAATACCAGCACCCAGAGGGAATTTATTGCTTCAGAATTGAATGAACGGGTCAGCATCTGATTCGCTTCAGGCACGCTCACAGAAAACTGCAGACCGTCGGAAACCTTTGCAGGATGTTCAACGCGCAAACTGTCATTGCAGCCGACAACCGCAAGCAATGCAACAATCAATATGACAATCTTTCTGTTCATTCTTCCTAGAAATTGTTTTCAAATAATTTCTCTCTTCCCGATATAGTTTCTTTGGCTTTTTCTTCTTCAAATACCATAACGCTTCTCGCTACCTCTGCCGGTCACCCCAAGTAAACGTCGATTTGTCGCACTTGTCATCCCAATACCACTCGTCGTAAACGCAGCGAACGTATATAGACTCTGACGTAGAATCAGTTCTTTTCGGATTTAAATAATCCGTAGATGGATAATATCCGTATCCGTCACCGCCCCAATAATAAGTATCCTCAGAAAGCAATCTCGGAATTCTTTTATTCTCAGCAAGAAAAGCCATATACCATATCTCAGCACGAGTCGGCACTCTCCATCTACCTGCAGGATAACCGTCTTCCTGATACGAAGCACATCTATATTTTGCCTCACTATAACTGATAGGAGAAACAACTCCATACGAAGATGCAATTCTAAAAGACGGCGCAATCATATGATTGCTGCTGGCTGTCTGATCTGTAGGATAATAGTATGAAAGCCTGTGGTTACTGCCATACATCCAAGTGGCAGTAGAAAAGCTGTAACTAAGATTGTCAACGTTTTCAGTACGAGGATCACCGATAATGAACGGGGTATCTTTAGGCAAAGAACTTACGTTCACGACGTACATATACGGGTCTTTATTTCCAGCATTGCTACAAGTCACGCTATACCAATTACCGCTAGAACCTCGCGAAGCCGCGTTCACATACACATAACCGTAATTATTATAATTAGGACATATATAGTTACGACCACTTTTATAATAGCCTGATGTACCGTAGTTTATATAATTTGAGTTGCAATCAGAATTCAATGAAGCATTAACATAAAGAGCCGGGCGTTGACGGACAACAATTGTTTCTTTATATGTCGGGTTGTCCGAATGGCTTACTACAACCGTCAACACATATTCAGATACATCTAGATTTGTATCATAATCATTGTTCAGAGGATGATTAAACACCAACGTATCATTGTTTGACTGAACGCTCTTGGCGATATGGACATACTTGGAAGCATCATAAACATTGGCGCTATTATATACGGATGACTTGGCAACCTCGCTCTGTTCCGGCTTGTACACAGGTAAGCTGGTGGTAGTCCACGATTGTCCCCAATAAGTAGGCGTATAAACAGTTGTCGTTCCAGAAGGAGCAAGAACCATATAAGTCAATACCGCTGATTCGATAGTAACCGGATGCGAGGAATAGAACGGCACACTCAAGGTGCTGACGTTATTCATCACGTACTCGTTCTGATCGACCATAAGGTAGCGATAACGCAGGAGGTCGGCGTTGGTCTCAACATCCTCATTGCCCCACGGGAGAATCATATATGAAGGAGTTATGACAGTAGGCGCGTCAGGGTCACCGCTACCCAGGATGCTGACAGACAGTTTCACCTTATACCACGCATTGCTCTGCAACTTCTTGTCGATAGAGTTGAACGGCACCGCATAATAGCAGGTGAAATAGCGGTCATAACCGGTAGCGTCCGAATTGCTGTGTCTCCAAGGAACGGAGAGCAGGAAATATGGAGCCGCATCTCCGTCAGCAGAAGACCAGTCGCACGGATATGACCAGAAAGGCATCTCGTGCGTCCATCCCTGAGAAAGTCCACCCTCAGAATATGCAGTAAGCTTACGCAATTTGCCGGAATACTTGTAACTGTCTGAAGCGCGTTCATCCAGAGGCATCAGGCCGTCAATATAGCCCTTATTGAAGCCGCCGACGAATGCGACGTGCATATTGTCCGTGTCAGGAGTCCAGTTCTTGTCCTCAACGTCCGCGTTGTCAACCTTCGTAACGTAAAAAGTAGCCTTAGCCGCTGACCTGTAAAGCTTTATATCATTGCCGGAAATCGTGCGGCTGTCATCGTGCTTTGCCAAAGTCCCCTCGCCTGACATCACGAAAGAATCCTGTGACTTCGCAAAAGGGTCTTCGGACAATGTCGGACCGAACTCAGCAGTCACCGAGACTGACTTTATCTGATTCACCGTCGGATATTCATAAGGAATCTCACCGACTCCGTTCACATTGGCGACAGCATACACACGGCAGCTTTTCAAGGTCATGAACAATTTGCTGACAAGACTTCTGCGCATTGTGAAGTTCACGGAAACTTTGCCGGTCGAAGGGTCCTCCGTAAGGCCGTCAGTTCCGCCCGTAACAGCGCCCGTATTGGTCATTGACGCCCAGCCGGATTCAGGCCAGACATAGACTGCTACGGCATCGTCTCCGGAATTTTCCGAGTTATAGAAATATAGCCTGAAGTTGCTTATGACATTCTCGTTCCAGGTGTCACTGCCGTATTCCGTAGCTTTGGTCGAGACTCCGACAGTACCCGGAGAAAGCACCAGAGAAACACGCGCGTCCTCTCCGGACCAGTCATCCGCGTTTTCATTCACACAAGCGCAAAGACCGGACATCAGAGACACCGCAAGAAGTATTTTCAACCAACTCTTTCTCATTTCTTCCATCATACTGTCAGTCAAACATTCATCAGTCTTTCACAAGCACATACGGACCGCCGAGCACATCCGAAGTCGAGAGATTCACATTTCCGTAAGAAGCGTAAATCACCATCTTCGCCGAGCCTGTTGTCGTAGGGTCCTGCACGATATTGAGCGTCACAGCATTACCATCCACCTCACCGGTAGCATAATCGTGCTTTGTGCCGTCTTCCCACTTGAATTTGAAGTGATTCAAGTCACCCTTCTTCTCCTCGTAAATCGCATACCAGGTGGCACCTACAGGGGTGTCGATGGTAAACGTACAAGTAAGGTCACCCGCAGTGGTGGCGACAACTCTCTTATCTACAAGCGTATGATTGCCGTCTGTCCAAACCAGAGGCTGAGACACGCTGACAGTTTTCTTGTAATCGTAATCAAACTCGCTGACTTCCCACGGCTGTGCTACCAGATTGAGCGACAGGTCATAAGC
>CAVKAQ010000118.1:0-6354 GCA_963654225.1 Butyricicoccaceae bacterium
CTGTCCGGCACTCCACGTCATAAATGGAATGTTTGCGCTGTCGATCCTCATCTTAAATTTTCTAAGTCCGGCGATATCTTCCATCACAATTCTCCCTCCGTGGAATATGTTTGCATCGAAAGAATTCAAAAGAGCCTCCTTAAGGCGTTTCCCGGTAGGGAATATTACAGCATTGTCAAGCCCTCCTTGCATGTAATGCCTTAGGGTTTCACTGAAAGAGCGCAGCACGTATGGGGTCGCCACATCAAACTCCATAAAATTCTTAGGACGGCCGTCAGATATGCTCAAAATTCTTTGTGCAGGAATATAAAACATTTGCTCCGCCGTCTGATCCTCTTGGTCGAAAGTCAGCAAGGAATTTATGATAAGCCTTTTGCCGTCGAGGAATATGTCTGTATCTTCCCTTAAAGCTCCGTTCATGCCTTCCCCGAAGAAAAGATCGAGAATCTTCTTGGGATTGCTGTTCTCTACGACATAATTGAATCTTTTGAGGTCAGACAGAATGTAATCTTTGTCAAGGAGATACTTCAATAATTCCAAGAAAAGACTTTTGCCGCTTGCCTGAGGTCCGACAATGAACGTCAAGTCGCCAAAGCTGACCTTAGCTTTCTCTATCGGCCCGAAATTATGTACTTCTAAAGATTCCATAAACAAGCTTTGTTGTAGTTATAGCATGCACAAACATACTTAAAAGAAATGGCATTGTCAAGCACTACGGCATCATTGCCCCAGGCACTCCTCGTAAAGCCTGATGTAGTCGGCGTAGCGGTCTTCCTTGCGGAAGTGGGCGAGGGCATATTCCCGGCAAGGGGTGCGGTAGCTGGATTTGCCGTTTGACTCGATGGCGCTGATGGCTTGTCGCAGTGAGGCGAGGTCGCCTTGCGGGACGACGATGCCGGTGGAGGGAGTTATGGACTCCACGCTGCCGCCGGTGCGGTAGGTAATCACCGGCGTGCCGCAGGAGATAGCCTCCAGATTGACGGTAGGGTAGTTGTCTTGCCAAGTCGGGTTCACGAACGCCTCCGCCGCTGAATACAGCTCCGCCAGCTGCCGCACGTTCTCCGTCCTTGCGACCGGGATGATCCCGTCGGGCAACCCCTTCGCCTGCTCCGGCTTTACTCCGACCATCACAATCACCTCATCATCCTTGAGCAGCCTTGAAAGAGCGAGGAAATCATCCCAACCTTTCTCCCTGCACCAGATGCTCGCAAGCCCAAGAATAATCTTCCTGCCGCCGATGCCGTACTTGTCCCTTATCGCCCGATCCGATTCTGAAGGAATGAATATGCCGGTGTCTATCCCGTTGTGAATCACCTTGAACCGGTAGTCTTTCAGGAATGATTCACGCATTTCGTTTCTCATCCATTCGGAGACAGGCACTATCGTCAGCAAGTCTTCCGGCATCGAGCAGAAGGCCTTGGCTTTGTCCCTGAAATTCCGCGCCGACCTGTCGATGACGAGGCTGGCCGGGAACTGACGCTTCTGAGGGCAGTGTCCGCAGCCGGTTTTCCAGCGGTCGCAGCCTGCTTTCATATAGTGATAGCAATGCCCGGTGTACAGCCAGCAGTCGTGGACTGTCCAGATGACGGGCTTCCCGGCTTTGCTGAGATAATCGAACAGAATCCTGTAGTTAAGAAAGTATCCGTGAATATTGTGGATGTGGATGATGTCCGGACCGATCTCCTCGATTCTCCTGATGAACGCCTTTGTCGCCCTGCCGGAAGCCAGTCCGTGCCGGTCCAACAGTCTGGTTTCCAGCCCATGCCAGACCACGCTCGCGCGGCTCCCCACCGGAACGGTCCGGGATGTGCTCTCACGAAGTCCGTCCCGCCCCTTGCTATAAGCCACATAGCTTTCCCACCCGGAAGCCATCGCCAGATCTCCGATTTCCTGCATAATCCTTCCCGTCGAGGTGTTCATCCTCAGCACCGGATTTATCTGTAACAGCTTCGGCATATATCTCTATTTTGAGGTGATCTTTCCGAACAGCCGCACCCATCTGTCCATCACGGCATCTTCGGAATATTTCTCCTTGATTTTCAGGGCTTCCGTTCCCATCCGGCGGCGAAGGAGCTCATCTGACATCAGCCTTTTCATCGCTTCCGCGAGAGCCGGGACATCACCTTCGGGAACCAGAAGACCGTTCTTCCCGTCCTCGATGATGTCTTTGGGGCCGCACTTGAAATCGAATGTCACAGCCGGCAGACCGCAGGTCATGGCCTCGATCATCACCATAGGCAGTCCCTCGAAATGCGAACTCATCACCAGCATTGAACTTCGGGCATATTCTTTCCAGATTCCATTCGTCGGCCTGTTGATGTGGGTGCTGTCAGCAAGCCCTTTCTCTCGAATCATCCTTTCGAGCATATCCTTCCACTCTCCTTGGCCGAATATGTCCAGCCGCCAGTCGGAATATTCAGGCTCCTCTTTGACTATGCTCCAGGCCTCTATCAGCCTGTCGAATCCCTTCTGGTAGTCAAGTCTTCCCACTGCGATGACCCTGTGCGCAGTGCAGTCGGAGCTGGAGGCTTCCGCCGTGATGGCCGCATTGGGGATCGCCTCTATGTTAGGGAGTTCGCCCCAATAGCCTTTGTCCTCTTCCGTCAGCACGACGAATGAGTCGAACTTTCGCACTATCCTCCCGTCCTGTCCTGTCCGCAGCCTGTCTGCCAGTCCGAGAAGACCGTGCCGTCCGTACTGAAGCCTGAAATACTTGTTGAAATGCAGTTCCAGCACCTTCTTGCTCCCATCCTTTATCGCCGGAATGAACGATGACTCCGAAGGATAGAGCGAGTCCACAATGTCCGGCCGCTCCTTGAAAAGCAGCTCTGTCAGAGCCTTCCTGTGCTTCCTCCTTCGCCGAAGATATCCGATCGTCTTGAGTACAGGATTTTTCCCGTTGTCATCCGTATAGTTTATTCCGAGATCGATAATCCTCACCCCCTCCGGAAATGGATAGAAAGTAGGTTTCCCATGCTGGTCCGTAGTCACCACCGCCACGTCCCATCCCATCCTCTCCTTGAGATACCGTACCTTATTCAGCAGCACTCTCTCCATTCCCCCGGGATTGTACAGGGAGCACATACAGTAGATGATTTTCATCGGGTAGTCCAAATTCAGTGATTGGAAGTCGGCTCAGGGATGGCCTGCATCTTCTCCCGCAGGGGTCGCGCCGAATCCCACTCCTCTTCGCGGAGGCAGAGGAAGAGAGCGAAAACCACGAACACGTCGGTGGAGACCTTGCACCACACTATGAAGTTCAATACAAGCAATCCCGTGAAGAACATTTTGTGGGCGTTGAACCTCTTGATGCAGGTCGTGCCGACCTTTATGAAGTAGCCTATGAACGCGAGCAGGCCGAATATCCCGAAATAGAAGATGAAGCGGAGGTAGCCTATGTCGGTGTTCTGATAGAACCCTTTCCATTGCACGCCATTGTAATAAGGGTCGGTATCGGACGGGTTCTCGAAGTAGCCGTTGCCGATAATCCACGTCTTCAAGTCATCCGGGAACACCACCATGTTTTTGAGCAGTTCGTTGGAATGTACCTCCCATCTGCCTTCCTCGACCAGGCTGAAGAATCCCTCGAATCCGAAACGGATGTTGGAACGTATCAGGGGATTAGTGTTGTAGAGGACAGTCGCGACCGTCACCGCTGCAACGAGAGAGACCGCGCACCAGGTCCATAGATACTTGTGGCTTGCGGCTTTCGCCTTGCTGTCCACATTTATGGTGATGATAAGGTAGGCAATCGCCAGAATGACGCCGATGGTGGTGGTCCGCGCCATCATATTGCCGACTATCGAGATGAACATGAATGCGGCAAGATAGACGGCGGTCAGGTATCTTTTCTTCGGATTTATGGAAACCCGGCGAAGCCTGTCGGCTATCATCAGCAGCACCGCGCAGAACTTTATGCCGGCGACATCCAGACTGCACCCGATGCCGTACAGCCTGTAATCCGATTTTCCCATAAAACCCTCTCCGCTGACGAGGCTGTCGATAAAGTCCTTTACCGCCGGCGACATGTCCGCCCATATCGCGATAGCGCATTGAAGCACCGATATGGCTATCAGATAGTCGCAGACAAGACCGACCGTCACTCTTCCGTGCAGCCGGCGGATGCAGCTCACCACGACGTTGGCCGCACTGAGCCACACAAGCATAGACACTATATACAAGGCGTATGCGTAATCCGGAGTAGAGTTGTATGTGATGGCGGCAAAACCTATTATCGACACCAGGGCGGCAAGTCCGGCGATGATGAGGAAATCCTTGTCAATGATGGGCTTTTGTCCCTTTGCCATCTGAAATCCGATGACAATGAGTCCGATGCCGGCCATCATCATCTTGGTGTTCATCGCCGGAAGAAATGTCGGCGAGAACGGGAAGAAATACAGGCTTGCCACTATCAGCAGCAGTATGATGAAGATTCTTTTCATTTTCTATCGGTAGATTACTCCGTAAATAAACTTGTGGACCAACTTGTAGTAGAGCCACAAGACCGGGTACCGGCGGTGCAGGGCGCATAGTTCCAGAATTTTTCTTCTGACTGACACATCCCGTTTCTCACGGATGAACTTGTTGGCTTCCGGATACCATTCGCTCCAGAGACGGTACTTTTCTTTCCGGTCTGAAATGATGAACGGATATTTCACATCCAGTTTGAACAGTCCAAGCTCCGTTTCCAATTCTTCCGGAAACTTCATCTCCATAAATCCGCACACCCTTCCGACATTATGCTTCAGCTCTTCCAGATGTCTTGGCGAATAGGTCTGGCTGAATGCCCCTCCGTTCAGTTTCACATAATGGTAGAATGCCTCTGGAACGTATCTTACATTCTTTGCACAGGCGAAAAGCATCATCATGGTCATATCCTCTCCCATTCCATACCCGGCAGGGAAAGAAATGCCGTTGTCAGCGTATAACGTTCTGCGAACCAGCTTATTCCAGACATTATACTTCATCTTTCCCGTGAGCATCCCTTTCAGCGCCTCCATCGGCGAGCCGTAGTCCGGCTGCTTCATATAGCGCTCACTCTTCCCGAACGTCAGGTACCAGTCACACCAGACGATGTCGGCATCGTTCTCCTTTGCCGTCTCATACATCTTCTCCAGCATATCCTGCTCCACGAAGTCATCGCTGTCGCAGTGGAATATGAACTCTCCGCCCGCCGCCGCCAGCCCCGTATTCCTCGCCGCCGGCAACCCCTTGTTCTTCTCGTGATGGAGTATCCTCACATTCTCCTTCCGCTCCGGATACTCCTCCAGAACAGCTTCCAGTTTCGCTATGCTGTCATCCGGAGTCGCATCATCGACGAAAATGTACTCCACGTCCCTCAAACTCTGCCGCATCAGCGACTCCACGCACCTCCCGATGAACCCGGAGACGTTGTAGATGGGGGTAATTACTGAAATATTAGGCATATAAGACTGCGTAATCAAGCTTTGAATATACCGAACATTGATGACATTTATTTATTGTTTGTGTCCTCGAATTCGAATCATTGTCAAGTATATTACCCCGAATATTTTGATGATAAATCTATTCGTGTTGGGGTGGTTACGCCAATATTCGATATAATTGAAATTGATGAAAGAACCAATCTTTTTAGCCCCTATTGCAGTGTAAAGGCTTGCGTTCCAATGGATTAAATCCTTATCGAACTGCATTAAGGTTGTTTTTGCAGCTTCTGAATAATCAAGCAGAAGGTCTACATATAATCCTTTAGTGATAGGAATGAGAATTGCTTGTAGAAGGTAAGTGTCAAGAGCCTTACCGATGATATTTATATTGTCAGAATAAACCTTGATTATGTCTTTTAAACAAGGAATCATACTTGCGGCATATTTTGTTGCTGAATGCGGCATTATAGTCTGACCTTCGCGACCTATGAGGTATCTGTATACAGGTTTGGAAAAATGCCAAACGGTTTTTACACTCAGCATAGGCGTGAAAATCCATTGCTGGTCGGTATAAGAAATTCCTTCAGTTTGCTGATATCCCATATATACAAGCATTTTTCTTCTATATGTAACAGCATGCATCTGCGTCTTTAAGAAATCTTTCGAAGTGCAAATATCCTCAAATGACATTATGCCGGACTGTGAGAAACTATACGAACAATCCATTAGTATATCCTCATCTAATGAAACCTTTACATAATCTGAAATAATCAGGTCTGCATCTATAGTCGGAATTACAGATAAGAAAGATTCGAAATTGTCGGTGTCAAAATTGTCATCGGCATCAAGAATCTTAACATATTTCCCTCTGGCTTCCTTAAGGCCACGGTTGATGCAAGAGCCATAGTTTCCGTTTTCTTTATCTATTACTCTAAATACATCTGGATAT
>CAVKAQ010000119.1:0-6192 GCA_963654225.1 Butyricicoccaceae bacterium
GATTCAGAGTTATTTGACGAAAACAAAGAAAACGGCAAGAATTAGGCAAAAGAACGCAGCAAGCCCGAAGGGAAAAATTCCCCTGGGGGAGGTAAGGGGGGGGAACCCGGAATCATTTTGCGCTTGTAAGCAGCAGATTCAGAGTTATTTGACGAAAACGAAGAAAACGGCCAATATGAGACAAAAGAACGCCGCAAAATGATTCCACTGAAGCGGCTGTCCTTTGAATAGAATCGTCACGATGAGGGTGAAGACCGTAAGGGAGACGGCTTCCTGGATGACTTTCAGTTGCATAATGTTGAAAGGGCCTCCGTTTTCATTGAAGCCGAGCCTGTTAGCAGGTACCTGTGCGCAATACTCAAAGAACGCCAGCCCCCACGAAAACAGGATGACAAGGAAAACAGGCCACCCGGTGGAGATTTTCATTTCCTGCAGCTTCAGATGCCCGTACCAGGCGAATGTCATAAATATGTTGGACACAATCAGCAGTCCTATTGTCAAGATCGCTTTCATTAAGAATCTGTTTTAAAATAATTTGTCTCTTCTTGCACATCTCGGCCGCTTCAAAGCCGTTTTCGTTTTGCTGTCAGTCAGTTGCTGCTTCGGCTACGCTCCTTCTTAAGAAGTACAGGAAGACCTATAAAAATCCGCAAGCCAGTCCGCCGATGCCGGCAGAAAATGCTCGCGGAATTATAATTATCCGAGTCTATGTCGGTTTTTCTTCTTTACAGGGTCTTACTTCGTTCCGAAAATCCTGTCACCTGCATCACCGAGTCCGGGAACGATGTATGCGTCTTTGTTGAGGTGGTCATCGACTGCTGCGACATAAATGTCAACATCAGGATGCTCCCTCTGTACGCGCGCTATTCCCTCAGGCGCTGAAACCAGGCACATAAGCCTTATATTGTTGCAACCGCGCTCTTTCAGCATTGTCAATGCGTCGCAGGCGCTTCCGCCAGTAGCAAGCATAGGATCTGTCACGATGACAAGACGTTTGTTGATGTCCTCGGGAAGTTTGCAGTAGTAAACCACAGGAGTGTGTGTCTCTTCGTTGCGGTAAAGACCGATGTGTCCGACCTTTGCGACCGGCACGAGTGTCTGTAGACCTTCAACCATTCCCATTCCCGCTCTGAGGATAGGCACAATCGCAAGCTTCCTGCCTGAAACGACTTTGGCTGTAGTCTTGCAAATCGGGGTTTCGATTTCAACGGTGTCCAATGGGATATCACGGGTGATTTCGTATCCCATCAGAAGTGAGATCTCTTTAAGCAATTCGCGGAAATCCTTGGAACCGGTTTCCTTTTTCCTCATAATTGTCAGCTTGTGCTGAATCATCGGGTGGTCTATTACGTGCACTTGGCTCATATCATAGTTTTATTTCCGTAAAGTTACCACATTTTTTCGCGTTTGCTACTCCTCTTGCCAAGAACTGCCAAAAATTTCTATATTTGTGCCGGTAAAAATCCAACGTCACATTATGGTCAAAATTTTCTGCAAGAACACTGGCACGTACAAAGAGTTCGTTGAAGGAACCACGCTTCTGGATATGATTGACGAGTTCGATTTCGAAAAGCCTCACGAAATACTGTGCGCCAGTGTCAACAATGTGCCCCAGGGCCTGAAATTCAGAGTATATAATAGCCGTGACGTGGAATTTCTGGACTATCGGACATATATCGGTCGCAATGTATATAGCCGTTCTTTGTGCTTCCTTTTGTACAAAGCCGCCAGGGATCTTTTCCCTAAATGCAAGGTGGTGATGCTCAGGCCTATATCAAAAGGCTTTTTTATCAGCATAGACAAACGTGACGGCAATCCTCTGTCCGCCATCGATGTCGAGAATATAAAGAAGCGTATGACGGAGGTGGTTGCGGAGAACCTTCCTTTCAAAAGATTCGAGGTGCAGACCTCCGAGGCGATAGAGATATTCCGGAATCTCGGTGACTGCGACGTAGTCAAACTTCTTGAGACCTGCGGAGATGTGTATGTCAATTATTACACCCTCGGCAATACGACAGACTACTATTGCGGCGTAATGTTGCCGAGCACAAGCTATCTGAAAGTCTGGGACTTGAAGGCGTATCGTTCGGGAGCTCTCCTCCGCATTCCTGACAGACATAATCCGCCTCAGCTTGCGCCGTTCTTCGAGCAGCCGAAGACATTCGAGGTGTTCGCCGAAGCAGACGAATGGAACAGGATAATGCGGCTTTCAAATGTCGGAGATGTCAACAAAGCGTGCCTTGAGGGCAGTGCTTCAGACCTGATACAAGTCGCAGAGGCATTGCAGGAGAAGAAAATTGTGCAGATAGCTGAAGAAATCGCGAAAAGATACCGTTCTGGACACAATGCGAGCATAGTCCTCATCACCGGTCCTACAAGCAGTGGAAAAAGCACATTCTGCAAACGTCTTAGCGTTCAACTGCTTACCTGCGGACTGAAGCCGATATCATTCTCGACAGATGACTATTTCGTCAACAGGCTGGATACGCCTAAGCTTCCTGACGGCTCTTATGATTTTGACAACTTCGACACGGTGGATCACGCTCTACTTCAGAAAGACGTTATGCGGCTCATCGGAGGAGAGACAGTCGAATTCCCTGAATATAATTTTGTTACGGGAATAAGGGAGTACAAAGGGAAGAAACTTAAACTGGAAGAGGGGACTGTGCTGCTGATAGAAGGATTGCACGCGTTGAATCCGGCATTGCTGGAGGGCATTCCTGAACAGATGAAGTTCAAGATTTTCATCAATACCATTACGAGTATTTCCCTTGACGAGCACAACTGCATTCCGACAAGCGACAACAGGTTGCTGCGCCGTATCGTGCGTGATTTCAAGAAAGGCGCATTTTCACCGCGCGAAACAATATCGAACTGGAGAAATGTCCGCAGGGCGGAAGTGAAATGGATATATCCGTTCCAGGAAGAGGCGGATGTCCTGTTCAATTCCGCATATCTGCTGGAGTTCGCAGTGCTGCGCAGTCACGCCGAGCGCATTCTGGCGATGGTGCCGAAAAATTGTCCTGAATACAGCGAAGCCAACCGCCTGATGCGTTTCCTGCATTATTTCATTCCGGTTTCCGACAAGGAGATACCGCAGACCTCTCTTATGCGATACTTCATAGGATAAGGGAAACTACTAAGGCTTTGAGTAGCAGAACTCTTTGCTTAATATCAAAAAGAGACAGCGACCTCCGCTCGAAAACACAGGAAAAATTCGCTCCGGCCATCTGTCTCTTTTTGATGTCCGTCGATGAGTAATCAGAAATTCATTCGGGATTCTGTTTTGGAGTCCATTCGGAGCGCAGCGACTGAAGGGGTATCGGGGAATCCTTTCCCCGTGCTCCTGGGAGCTGTCGCGATAGCGACTGAGGGTGAACCGCATACTTGCGCGAAGCGTTAGGATTTTACGTGAAATCCTAACGCTTCGCGGAAAACAGCCTCTGCGGCAGTTCCATTGCGAAGACGATTCCGAGCACGATGGCTATCGCCGCTTTCATCGCGGTGATGCCGGTGAATGCTGACAACTGGTACTGGCTGGAAACGAGGTAATATGTGAACCAGAAAACTCCGGCCCCGGGCACCAGCGGAAAAATTCCGCAAAGCAGGAAAACCGTGCTCGGGCATTTGTGCCAGACCGCTACAATTCTTGACAATACGCACACAAGGGCTGTTGCCAATATGATTCCGACAAAAACGCTTGCGAATTCCTGGCGTACAAGAATCAGGTATGATGCCCAGCCGATAGCACCTATTATTCCTGCCGCGAAATATTCCTTGCGCGGAGATCCGAATAGAATAGCGAATGCGGATGTTCCCACGAACGCTGCCAGGAACTGCCAACCCAATCCGAAAGTGTCGGGATGTATGCTCATTCCCTGAAGATGAATGATTCCGCCAGACATCCAGCCGTCAAACAGAAATGAGATGCTCACTCCGATGGCGATGCAGAAGAAGCCCAGCATAGCGTCTGTAAGCCTGGTGATGCCGGCGATATAATCCGAATTTACCAGGTCGCGGACCCCGTTCACGAAAGGGACTCCGGGTATCAGAGGCATTACGGCTCCGATTATGAGGTTGCTGAGGCTGTAGCCAAATCCCAATCTGTATGACAGGATGCACAGAAGGGTGGCGACAAGAGCATTGCAGATTCCGCCCACAATCTTGCTCATATACTTTTCGCTCACGAACAGACAGAAGACGTAGAGCAATGCCCCTATGAAGAAGTCTGCGGTGCAGTCGATGAATCCGCCTCCGAAGACGGCGCAGAATCCTGCGGCGCCGAATGCCGCTCCCAATATCTGTTCCCAAGCCGGCTTCCCTTTGTCTGATTTTAT
Organism: Butyricicoccaceae bacterium; assembly: GCA_963654225.1. Taxonomy (GTDB): domain Bacteria; phylum Bacteroidota; class Bacteroidia; order Bacteroidales; family UBA932; genus Cryptobacteroides. The sequence continues at coordinate 4,338 of CAVKAQ010000119.1, forward strand.
ATTGTCAAGTATGGCTCTGGCTTCCTCAAGCGAATGTTTCCCTGCCGCAATTTCGTAACTCAATCTGTTGATTGCTACGACTTTGGATAACTGAATCGCTCTGATAGGTATGAACTCGACTTTGGCATAGTGGCCGGGCGCGTCGGTTGTGAAAATTCCGTTGCTCAATACGAAGAAATTGCCGGATTCTACACCATAATGGCTTGAAATTCTTGCCATTGTATCTTCAACCCTTGAAATTTCGGCTCCGTTCTGAAGCAGTACGTGTCCTGCCTCGGATGCCAGCTCAAGGACTGCATCAGTGTGGTCTGTCTGATTGCCGGGCTGAAGTTGTATGTTGGGTTGATCGTTCATTTTCCTGTCAGATTAATCTCCGCTCTATTCTTCTGTCTCGAGCATATTTCTGCCTCTGAGTATATTACTGCCGGGCGTTGCTCAAGGAAGCAGAAACTCAATCGCATTCCAGTATCATTCCCGACCGTGCAAATGTAATAAAATTCATACATCATCAGCAAAAGATTGGACCGCTTCGGAAAAAGATTCTTAAATTAGCGGAGATGTGAATGGCCGGAAAGGCCTAATGAAAAAGAGAAATTGTTTCAAAAACTTCTGCGAAATGAGACGATATTTGACCTTTGCCCTCGCGTTTGTGATATTTTCCGGATTGATGTCCGCAGCTGACGGCCCTTTTGAAAATGGGCGTCTTCAGGATGCGACATTGCGCTTGAATTACATATTTTCGGGGAAATACGGAGAGAAGAGTGTTATATCACTTGCTGATGCAGAGCGCGTTGACGGATGGTATGGCAGAAGAGTCAATATGAAAACTGTGCCGGTGCAAGGGGAGGGACAACTGACAATGACGGACAGGGCTACCGGTGACACATTATATAGAGTTTCATTTTCTACATTGTTTCAGGAGTGGCTCGGGACCGACGAGGCAAGGCAGGTGCATAAAGCTTTTGAAAATGTGATCCTCGTACCGATGCCGTCTAACCCGGTGATTGTCAATGTGAAATTGTTCAATAGTAGAAATCTGGTGGATGCTGAGTTTTCACACTCAGTTGATCCCGGTGACATCCTTATACGTCAGGCTAAGCCGTCTGCGCTCCCCAAATGCAAGAAACTTCTCGACAGCGGCAATCCTGATGAAAAAATAGATGTCGCAATAATTGCGGAAGGCTATACAAGAAAGGAAATTGGAAAATTTTACAAGGATGCCGGCGTAGCCGTGTCCAATCTTCTGGCGCACGAGCCGTTCAAGTCTATGCAGGACAGATTCAACATAACTGCGGTTGCAACAGTTTCGGAAGATAGCGGTGTGAGTGTGCCGCGTGATAATATGTGGAAAAACACAGTATTAAATTCCAATTTCGACACTTTCTATTCGGACAGATATCTGACTACATTGTCTCAGTTCAAAATGCACGACGCCTTGGCTGGGCTGCCTTATGAAACTATCATAATTCTCGCCAATTCTGATGTTTACGGCGGAGGAGGCATATATGGGCTTTACACCATCGCTTCAACTGGGCACGGAAAGTTCGGGCCGGTCGTGGTGCATGAATTCGGTCACAGTTTCGCCGGGCTCACTGACGAATATGCTTATGACGGGACTCCGGGAGCGGACCAGACTTTCGATGTTGAGCCGTGGCAGAAGAACGTGACTGCTAAAGTGGATTTTGCGAGTAAATGGAAGGATTTGTATGACCAGGGCGTTGTAGGGCTTGTGGAGGGTGCCGCGTATCAGCCGAAAGGGTATTGGCGGCCTTGTGAGGATTGCCGTATGCGTACCAATGAATCGCCGGAGTTCTGTCCGGTCTGCCGAAGGGCGATAGAGGAGACCATCTTGTAT
>CAVKAQ010000120.1:0-6104 GCA_963654225.1 Butyricicoccaceae bacterium
TGCCAATGGTTTGCCCGCCTTCGGCGGATCAAGAAAACGTGACATAAATATCAAACAGTGTTATTGGAATATTTCAGTAATCCTTACTTATTGGTTACGCAAATTTACCGATTTTCACCCGAAAGAACAAAGAAAGGCGAGAAAATAAACTGCGTCAGATCACGGTCAAAAAGAAATAATGTCTCGTTTGATTTCTGTACTCATTGGGCAAATTGCGTATTTGTCACATTTTTCGAATGTGTTTTGTGCAAATATACACATTTTCCTAACATCGTCAGCATTTCTTAAGGGAACTATATAGGAGATAATCGAAAATTATATCACCAAATGACACTTTTTCTTATTGGCTTTTTGGATAACTAAAGAAAACAAGTACCTTTGTAATCGAAAACCACGTCACTCAGTGACACAAAATTCGATTAGCGATGAATGCCATTGAACGAAAAAAATATCTGGACGAACTCATCTCTCTGCGAAATAACGGGATGATTAAGGTCATAACTGGAATGCGCAGATGCGGCAAGTCTTATCTACTTTTTGAGATATTCGCCTCTTATCTCGAGACGGACGGCACTGCTCCGGACCATATCATAAAAGTAGACTTGGAGGACTATAAGAACCGGAGTATGAGAAATCCCGATAAGCTTTACGCCTTTGTGGAGAGCCATATCATTGATGATGGGATGTATTATATCCTGTTGGACGAGGTTCAGATGCTCGATGACTTTGAAGATGTGTTGAACGGTTTTTTGAAGATGCGGAATGTGGATATCTATGTAACCGGCAGTAATGCGAAGTTTCTGTCCAAAGATATTATTACGGAGTTTCGCGGACGCGGTTTTGAGGTGAAAATGTATCCTCTGAATTTTAGGGAGTATATGTCCGCCTATTCCGGAACAGTGCAGGCCGGACTCAATGAATATATGTTGTATGGAGGACTTCCGCAGATATTGTCATATAAAACCGAAGAGCAAAAAGTACGCTTCCTGAAATCACTGTTTGACGAAACCTACATTAAGGACATCAAGGATCGCTATGACATACGCAAAGACGATGACTTGGAAGAACTCATCAACATCATGGCCTCCGGCATCGGTGCTTTGACCAATCCAAATAAGTTGGCCAATACGTTCCAAAGCGAAAAGAAGTCAGTCATATCCTACGATACGGTTAAGGACTATATCGACTATCTCTGCGATTCATTCCTGATTGAAAAATCCACCCGTTACGACATCAAAGGGAAGCGGTATATCAATTCCCCTTACAAATATTACTTCATGGATTTGGGATTGCGCAACGCTCGGATCAATTTCCGCCAGTCGGAAAAAAGTCATCTGATGGAGAATATGGTTTACAATGAATTGAGAGCACGTGGGTTCAACGTGGACGTGGGGGTCGTTCCTGTCGTGACAAAAAATGAAGACGGAAAACAGAAACGATCCACTCTTGAAGTCGATTTCGTCTGTAATTTGGGGAGTAGACGTTACTACATACAGTCGGCATACCGTATGGAGTCTGACGAGAAAATAAAGCAGGAGCGGGCTTCTTTGCTGAAAGTGGATGATTCATTCAAGAAGATTATCGTTATCGGAGAAGAAAGTCCGGTGACAAGGGATGAATCCGGTATCACAACCATAAGCATTTATGATTTCCTGCTGAAGGACAATTCATTGGAATTGTAAACCGGCTAATGGCCCAGTGCTCTATAACATCTAAATGTTGTATAAAATCAAAAATAGTTGTATTCTTGTTGAGCAAAACTCAACACAATACGATTATGCCTATACTGAAGTACGAGGTCACAAAGATAGCAGTAGATATCAGCCTTTGCCAAGTAACGTTTGGTCTTTTCGTAGCCAGGCATATATTTGCGCAACTCGGCAATAGCCTGATCTTGATTGGCAAAATGACGGATTGCAAGTCCCGGTAGGAAATGCAGCAGAAACCAGAACTCGGTGCAAGGATTCGTTTCCACCCACATCACACTCGAATCACTCTTTGATTTCAGCTGCTTGTATGTTTCCATTTCCGCAGGATGAGTCAAAAGCCTGTCCATATCAACCAGACATACAACATAGTCATATTGCCGATGGACATAGTCGTTGACAAGTTTTGACATATGCTGTATGTCAGAGTGTTGAGGAAAATCTGGCGCGACCTTGAACGGATAGCGGTGGGCTATCCGCAATGAGTCGAAGTAGAACCATTCGGTGATTCCCTCGCCTATTATTGCTATGCTCTTCTTTCCCATAGGCTACAGAAATATGCTTCCGACAAAAGGCAGCTTGCCCAGTTTCCCCTGTTTGTACGCATTGTACGGAGAAAGAGTTTTGTGAAGGCCGTACTGCGTAAGGCGTTTCACTTCAGTCTCTCCTTTTTCATTCTTGTCTGTGAACCACACGACATCGCGGCGGATGAAATTTTCATCAAGAAGATTTACGTCGTGAGTCGTCAGCAACATTTGGGATCCGTTGTCGCTGTTTACGAGGAATGCTTTCAAGAAATACGACAGCAACTCGTAATGGATACTGGTCTCGACCTCATCAACTGTGATGAATCTTTCGCTTGAAAGGAGCTTATGCAGAATTACGCCCATTCCAAGAAAACGCATTGTCCCACGGCTTTCCATAACTTCCGGCAGATCATATCGTTTCTCACCATCAGTTGTATGGAGGAACGACAGTTCTTCATTGGTGAGGGCCCCCTTTTTCAGCATTTCTTCCCGGGCGGTTTCCGGCATTGGAGTATTCTTGATTACAAGTTCCATATTCGGAGTTATCGGAACTTCCTCTTCTTTCAGATCAAAGTCCACGATATTGAAATCCGATGCCTGAAGTACCTTTAGGAGAAAAGCTTTCAACTTGCCGTCTTTGTCTCGATGAATCTGGTCTTTTACATAAGACGACAGTATCTGGTTTGGTGAAAGCAGGTCTGCGATGCCCCTGGCATAGAACTCATATACCTTATTCAGCCTTGATTCTTCTACATTGCTTTTGCCGAACGCTGCCATCACAGAGCAGTTGTTGATGGTGTTGCCTTCAATGACATCCTGGCTCTTTTTAGTTATGCCGGATTTGCCTCCGAACACTATGGCGCTATGGTCTGTGTCTTTGTTATATGTCCGGCCATACAATGCCGTCGGGCGTTGGCTGCCGTAAAAAATCAGACTTTCCTTGTATATTCGTTTGTCATCAAACTCAATTTCGTGAATGTAACGTTCTCTATCAAGCCAGAAGACAAGGCGCATTTGGCAGGTCTCATTTCGGCTGGTATCATCCAATAAAAATGGCGCATAGCCTTCGATTTTGCTCATCTTATCCTGCGGGACTCTGAGCATCAAGTCGTGGAAGAAATCAAGTGCCATAAGGACATTGCTCTTACCACTGGCGTTGGAGCCGTATATGATGCCTATCTTCAATAAGTTCACGACAGATGTCACTTCGTGAAGATAATTATCAGCTTGAGTGCCGTCCGGTGTAGGGACGAAACTGATTCTCTGCTCGTTTTTGATGGAGTAGAAGTTCTTCACTCCAAATTCTTGTATCATAATGTTCTATCTTTTCGTTTCTGACAAATGTATGGATATTTTTTGAGACGAGCAAGCATAATCTTTGTTTTCGTAATTATTTCACCAATAGTACAAATATAATTCACATAATAGGAAGGGGTTCTTAACTTGTACCACAAAAAGTGACTTCCTGTTCGCATTGGCGAATTTACGGCGTTCCTCTCTTGAAAGACCTTCCTTGCAGTCATCCCTGGCTGGGTGCGGTCTCGAAAACTCCAGTGTCTTTTCCGAACCGTTCTTTCCGTCCGGAACACCGTCGCCATTGCCAAGCGAATCCGGAAGTCCCGGAAGGCACAACGATATCTAAATTGTGAATATGAGGAAAGAAAGTCTTAAAGTCCTTGGAATAGAGGTGTCCAGAGACTTGCCCGCAAAGGAACTGTTCAGGTTGTCTAACGAAGAACTGATGGACCCGCAAGTGGCCTACAAAGTTTCGGTTTTGAGGGAACTCTGCGAGGAGTTCTATGAAACATCTCTGGAGGATCTCACGCAAATCCAGTCTCCATGAGTGACTGCACAGAGTTCTATTCTGATCCATATACTTACGCAGGCATCTTCTGGCTAAGGATGAAATGATTCTTACCGACATATATTATCTGTCCAGCCACTCCTGGAGTTCAGTGGATTTCTCTTTGCTCAGCGTCAATGGCTGGTCGCATCCTTTGAGTCTGATCCTGAGTCGCGAGTTGAAGAACAGACTTATGCGTGTTATGGATTCGATGTTGGCGATGTATTGCCTGTTGAGCCGGAAAAACATCCTCGGGTCTAGTTCGTTCTCCAATTCGCTCATTGTGAACTGGACGGCATTGGCGTCACCGTCCGCCAACTTGGCATACACGTGCCGCTGATAAAAATAAAAATACAGGATGTCCTTCACATTGACCGGAATAAGTTCATCTCCTTTCCAAATTAATATGCGCTCCCTGTAAGTCCGGAGTTCGCCGACGACCGTGTCAAACTTGTCCTTGTCGAACGTTTTCCGCCCGGCGATGCTTTCCACTTTCATAAGCGCGGCGGAAAGACTCTTTTTCTCGATGGGCTTAAGGAGATATTCCACACCGTTGTTTTTGAACGCCTTGAGCGCATATTCGTCATAGGCGGTGGTGAATATGACCATACATTCCGGCATCACCGCCTGGAACGCATCGAACACATCATGATCCCGCAGCCTTATGTCCGAGAAGATAATGTCATATCCGGAATATTCCGAAAGCCTTGATATGACTTCCGAAGTGGTGGTCAAAGGTCCGTCTATCTCCATGTCCGGGCAGGAGATCCCGCAGCATCCGTCTCAACCTGCGGAAACTGATCTCCTCGTCTTCTATTATCAGTGCTTTCATAATGATTTGATTATGGGAAGGCTCACCTCGAAGAACCGTCTGTCGCCATCCCTGGTTATGCTTATCACAGGCTCCCTGCCACACTCTATTGAATATCTCTTCTTTAGATTCTTAAGCCCTATGCCGTTGCCCGGAATGTAGGATGCTGAGACTTGGCCATTGTCATACAGACTGTTGCTCACCACAAGCTGGCCGCCGCGTCTGAACACCTGGATCCGTAGCGGGTGTTCCAGTGACGGACAGTTATGCATGACAGCATTCTCTATCAACAGCTGCATACTCATCGTCAGAATCTTTTCATCGCTCTGGCACTCAATCTGAGTTTCTCAATTTTCTGTACTTTTTTGACCCCTTCCTCGCCCGTCTTGAACGCTCCGGAGAGGCCGCCTGAATCACTGGCGAAACTTAAGATACAGAATGACTAACATGGTCCAAATGTGCAAAGGTTATATATGGCTATATTTCTCTCTAGACTTGAAATAGAAGGGCATAAATACCTACATGCACATTCTTTACATGGCACAACTAGATCTCTAGTGAAAAACCATAATCCTTTTTTCTCCATCTCCAGTTTAGAATATTCGACTATAGATGTGTTAAATACTGTCTTTCGAGTGCTATTTTCAGGAGATAAATACTCCCCACTGTGGTTAATGTAAATTTTCCCCCAGTAGAATGCATTTATCTTTGCCCGTATGTGAAAGTCTTTCAAACGATGAATTCTTTGTTCAAGATCATTTATTGAATATTTACATTCGTCTTGAATATACTTATCAGCAGTAGTACCAGGGAGAATATCTAATTTATTGCCAAGTCTGTCATTGACTTCACACGCACAGGCATAACTACTTTTATTATTCACATATGTAATATACTCAATGTTAAGAGTTTCGAGACTTTTGATATTGTAGGAATGGCAATCTATTGCTAAAGATATGGATTTCTTACGGTGGCGAATACATTTAAGAAATAGATCTTCGATGGTATTACCGTGGAAGATAATGTCAAGATTGATGTGATCAGAAATAGAGTTATCAACTAATTCCAAAAACTCAATAGAAGTCAGAGAATCACAAGTGAGATATATTGAGTTTAACCGCTTGAACAAACAAATATCTTTCAGCCATTTACTTACTGATTCCTTGATGTTGTCTCGAAAATGGATGCTTGAGAATACACTTTCTGCAAATACACCT
>CAVKAQ010000121.1:0-6092 GCA_963654225.1 Butyricicoccaceae bacterium
CAAAGTTAATGCTTTTGTCTAACTCGGAACTGTCCTATTTTTAGGGAAGGCTACAATATCATTGACTGGGAATTGTGGGCGTTTGTGCATTGTCACAGAAAAAGACTTACTCCTAAATCAACGAGTTGGACTATTATCTTGCAAAGACGAGTATCTTGATTTTGCCTATTTGTTGCTATCTTCCGACGAGTATCAAATATTGAGCAATAATTTGGCAAAAGGTGCTGCACAAGCCAATCTTAGTCCTATTGATTTATGTAAGAAATATGCTGTTTTGCCAGAATCGAACGTATTGCGAAATTTCAATAATCAAATCAATCCCATTGTTGCGCATTACATCCAAAATGAAGTTCAGATAGCGACTTTAACTAAGCAGCGTGACGAACTTCTGCCTCTCTTAATGAACGGCCAAGCATCGGTAAATTATCATTTATCCGCTTATTGAGTTGAATTTTGCGGTCAATGTTAGAGAATACATCGCCAATTTGCTCCTGCGTCTCTAATGAAGGAACTAAGATTGGAAGACTGTATAGGGTATCAATGGATAAAGTATATCTCATACCGCTACCAGTGGCGTTCAGTTCGAAGTATCTCTTGATATAATTGGAATGCAAAAATGCATTTAAGTATTTACCTGATAATATATTACAATCCGGCTTTACTAATGCGCAATGATATCCAAGGACAGTATTTTCAAGGTCATCGGCAATATAGGTGGATATCCCGATATCATCTCTCGTTTCACTGTCTTTTGTAAACGCAACATATCCTTTCTTCAACAGGAATCTATTGATATTGCTCTCATTAGCAGTCGCCGTCATAAAACCGTCAACCATTTCTGACGTTATGGCCCAATTCCGGTAGACATCAACAAAGTTGCAAAGCTTTACAGACGCTTCTCCATCTTTTGATTTTTTATCTATACTGCTGACCAGTATCTCTGCGACATCTCCCAGTCTGTATTTCTTTAGTTCTGCCATACTCATAATTTCTTCCGCAGTTCCTCTACTTCTGATTGAAGTTTGTGCGTTCTCGCATCCAGTGGAGTTATTATATTACTCCCTCTATTAAGTCCGTATTTCCGGCATTGAAAGTTTTCAATATCTTGGATTTGCCGTTCCTTTCGTTCAATGCGTTTAAGGATATTCCCCTTCGTATTACGTATTGATACGACCAAAGTCAGAACAGCAGCAATGGCTGCGACAACAGACGCAATAATCCCAACTTCCTCCATCCCCTTACGAATTAAATTTCAAACTGTCCAGCTGCTTCATTATCTCGGTTTCCAGTCGGTGGCTTTCCTCAAACTGGGCCGACAGTTCCGCCCTGTACGCTGCCATCCGCCTGTTGAACTCATCCTCGGAGATGTCAACATAGTCAATCTTGATGTCGAAATACTGTCCGGCGGAAAGGGAATAGCCTTTCTCCCTGATTTCGTCGTAAGTCACTGCGACAGAGAAATCATCGACGCTCTCCTTGTTCTGGAACACTTCGACGATCTTGTCCACCTCAAAGTCCCGCAAACGGCGTTTCTGATTGTTTCCTTCCTTGTACTCCTCTCCCAGTTTACTCGCATCGATCAGTATGACCTTATCACTGCTTGCAGACTTGTCAAAAAAGAGTACGGAGACATTCGTGCCCGTTGTTGCGAAGACATTGGACGGCATAGACACGCAGCCATAGACAATCTTTTCTTCAACAATCTTCTCAAGAATCCTTTTCTCAACCCCACTCTTGGAAGTGATGAATCCCGTTGGAATGACTATCGCCCCCTTGCCTGTCGATTTCAGGGAATTGATGACGTGCTGGATGAAACAGGTGTAGATGGCCATCTTAGGCTTTGTCGGGTCTATCTTTGCCACCGCGTTCGGGACCCCTGCCCAAAAGCGGACTCCGTCAGATGCCAAAGTGTCCCTGTATTCCGGGAAATCCAGTTTGAACGGCGGATTGGAGACGATGAAATCAAATCTTTTCAGTGTGCCGTCAGCGTTTTTGTGCGAAGGCTCAAGCAGTGTATTTCCCTGCACGACATTAGGAAGTGATGCCGCAAAGTTGTTGAGAATCAAGTTAAGGCGTAGCATCTCACTGGATTTCTCTGAAATGTCCTGGCTATAGATTGTACAGCGTTCCTCCCCTATCTGGTGCGCAAGAGCCATAAGCAGGGTTCCCGTTCCGGCTGACGGATCGTAACAGGTCACTCCCCGCAGGTCAGCGTTGTCCCCCACAAGAAGCCTTGCCATCACCTGAGCTATGGCTCTCGGAGTGTAATACTCGGCGTATTTCCCTCCTCCTGCATTGTTGAATCCCTTGAGAAGATGCTCGAATACCCTTGAGAAGAAATCATATTTCTCGTCAAAGACATCCTCGAAATTGAACGAAGCCACCTTGCGCATCAGCGACTTTGCGAACTCGTCCCGCTTCTGGGTGTCAGTCACATAGGTTATAACTGCCGAGAAGATGTTCACACGGCTCTTCCCCGATGTGGAAACCGAGAACGTGTCGGAGTTAATCTTTGCGATGTCGATGAGCGTAGCATCCAGAAGGGTTGAGAAATCACCCTTGCCCGTGGCGTTGTAGAGATGGGCAAGAGTATGCTCCGGCTTCAGTCTCGGGACGGATGCGGGCAGATAGCTGAACAGGTCTTCCACCTCTTCGTCCGTAAAACTGTCGTATTCGGCATCCCATTTCTCCGCTCCCCTCAACCGCTCTCCATAGACCTTGTCCTTCTTGGCCTCATATCCGAACTTGTCATTGAAAAACTTGTAGAGAAAAATCTCTATGACAATCTTATATTCGCCCCCTGTTCCTGCAAGCCCGAACTCAGATGTCGTACTCTTGAGTGAATCAATCAGGGCTATCGTTGACTCCGTAATGTTTATATCGCTCATTTATAGATAGTTTCTCTGTTGAAAATATTCTGTTGTTATCAGATTGTTGATGAACTTGCGGTCAGAAAGCGTGGCCGGTATGCCCATATCCACAAGCTTGGAGCCGATAATCGCAAGTACATCCCTCTTGAAAGCATCCTCGTTGTCAACAATATGGGAATTGAGGTATATCATATTGTCTATCTGCGACTTCATCTGTGACAGGTTCTCTGCGATTTCATATTCTCCCGAAGAGATTATCGGTTTCTCCCGTCTCGCATTCTCCTCCTCAATTCTCTTGTGGATGCGGACGAAGCGCTCGTCCCCCTTGTACTTTTTCTTCAGCAGATTGTTCCGCCTGTTGATTTCACGGATTTTAGCCATCACGGCATCCATATATTCGATGCTTTCCTTCGCCTCAGCCGTGTTCTGCGGGACAAAGCCCCTCTTGCGGAAGTATTCGCGGAACTGGTCGGCAAGAATCACATACTTGTCCTCGACCTTGTCAAAATTGGACTAAAATTCAGCCTGCACCCTGTCGCAACGCTCGCGAATGTCGTTCACGACTATTCTCATTTCCTCCGGGACACCTTTCTTGAACTAAAAATCCAGCTCCGAGAGAGCTATGTTGATGATACCGGAAACATCCGCCGTGTGCTCGGTGTTTTCCATCAGATTGATGCGCTCGATGCGGTGACTTACCTCCGAAATCAGAGTAGGAATGCCGGTCACCGTCAGCTTCTCAATCTTTGACTTAAGTTCATCGTCACCGAACGCCCTGACCTGATTGATGATTGCCTTAGCTTCGTTCAGAGTGGTACGGAGAGCATAGAGAGTGTCCTTGCTGCTGATTTCGTCAAGTTCCCTGCGGAAATCCTCCGGATTGTAACAGGTGAAGTTGAAAAGGACGTTCTTTATCTCCTTCATTCTGGAGATGACCGCATCCTTATCCTCGATGATCACGTTTCCTACCGGAGCATCCACGGAAACTTCCGCCGTGTCCACCGTGCGGTTCAGTTCCCTCAGATAACGGTCGTTGGTGGACTCAAAGTTTTCTTTGATATCGACAAAATCAACCACATAGCCATATCTGAAGTCCTTATATGGACGGTTGACCCTTGTCAGCGCCTGCAACAGGTCGTGCCCGTAAAGGCTCCGGCCGAGATAGAGCTTCTTGAGCCGGGGAGCGTCGAAACCGGTGAGAAGCATCTGATTGACAATCAGCACATCCACTGACATCTGCTTCTTAAACTCTTCGATGTAGGCTTTTCTCTCCAGCTTGTCGCCCTCATCGTGCAGTATAAGCGAAGCCCTGAGAGGCTTCTTTGGGGCACTGTATGAAATCATAGGATCTTCGAGCATCATCAGCTTTTCCTCCTGCTTCTTCTCGACATACAGAGACCGTGAAAACCTCTCCTGCCACAGACGATACATTTCTCTCGCCTGGGGATTGGTTCTGCAGACTATCATCGCCCCGATGCTTTCATCATCCTGTTCCTCCCGGAAACGGCGGAAATCAGTTATTATGTAGTCGAGGAGAGCGTTCAGGTAACTTTCGTGTTCAAGAATCTTGTTCTTGTCGATGTCGCTCTTCTTGATTTCCACACCTCCGGCCAGCTTATCCAAGATGCTTTTGATCTTTTCCTTATAGACCGTTTCTATAGGCTCGCGCATCAACTTCAGCGTATATCCGTCGGATATGGATTTGTCATAGTAGTATGTGTCTATGTAGTCGCCGAAAACGCGCCACGACTCTCTTTCTTCCTTAAGGAGAGGCGTTCCCGTAAGAGCTATCTTCACTGCATCCTTGTCTGCCTCAAGCAGATTCGCAAGGAAACTCCCTTCCGGATTGTAGCCCCTATGAGCCTCGTCTATGAAGAAAACCCTTTGAAGAGATGTGCTGTAACTGTTGTCCAGCTTGATTTTTTCAGAGTCTTCCTTGAATTTCTGGATGTTGACCACCATAATCTCCGGCTTGCCCACGCTGTTTTCCACAGGGTCGGTGCTTCGGAAATCATCCATCAGCTCGTTCCTGCTGTTCGCAGTTCTCACTATCAGCCCCCTCGCCGCGAACTCATCGATCGCTTGTTCCATAAGTGCGATGCGGTCAACTATGAAATAGAATTTCACGGCAGTCTGCTTCTTGGCATAGAAATCCGTGAGACTTCGCACGGAGTAGTATGCCAGAGCTGTCTTCCCGCTCCCCTGAGTATGCCAGATGATCCCGCTTTTGACTCCGGCATCTAACTTTCTTCGGATGGCCAGTGATGCGAACAGCTGCTGATAACGCATCACGTGCTTTTCCAAAGAAACTATCTTGCTGCCGTCTTCCTTTTCAGTCGTCTTGTTCACATAGGCGAATCCATACCGGAGGAGGAACAGGAAACGCTCCTTGCTCAACATCGACGTCAGAATCCTGTTGGTGGGAGTAGATGGCTCTTTATTAGTCTGATAGTCGGGAAGATTTTTAATGACGACACAGTTGCGATGCTTCAGAACCAGTCTCTCAAGTTCCTCGGAGACTTCTTCATAAGGATAAGAAGAGACGAAAGATTTATCCGCCTCACGGAACACATTGAAGAAAGCCTTGTTCTTTGAACCGCAACAATAGAACGCCCCCTGAATCGGGACACGGTTGTCGTTGTCATATTCCTGATTGTTGGAGAAAATCATCAGCTGCGTGATGTTGAGAAAACGCCTGAACGCCTTGTTTGACATTCTCTTGTTGATTCTGTCCCTTTCCGCAAGAATCCCGTCGTGATTATTCGGTTTCTTGACTTCAATGAATGCAAGCGGAAGTCCATTCACGAAACAGGTTATATCGGGCCGGAAATTATCGCCGGTGTCAGAATTTTCGCAGGTGAATTCCGTGGTGACGTGCCACTCGTTATTGTCCTTTTTCTCGAAATCGACAAGTTTCAGACCGCTGTTGGCAGATAGAATCGCGTAAAACTCTTTGCCCAGATCATCATTCCGAAGCATTCCGACTATCTTGTCCAGAATCTGACGGCACCCTGTCTCATCCAATTCGGGATTCAACCTCCGGAGCGAACGGAGAAATATGTCAGTCAGGATGTTTGTGTCAGGATTATAGTCTGCTATATCATCGAGATAGGTGTACCCCAGACGACATAAGTGCAATGCCGCCGGCACCTGCACGCGAGTGTTTTCCGTAAAGCTGTTCATTACCTGTCATCAATCTTGCCAATTCGCAAAATTAGCAAA
>CAVKAQ010000122.1:0-5988 GCA_963654225.1 Butyricicoccaceae bacterium
CGAACATGCGATTAAATAACACTGATTTCAAAGAACTTTTATTCTACGGCGTTCGCGCCGTGGCGTAACTTTTATAAAATTAACGAACTATTGATTTAGGAATATATCCGCAGTACATTCCCAATAGCGGAAAATCAGTTCCATCAAGTCTCTCCAGCTGTTTTTCAAGTCTGGCTATAATCACATATAACAGTTCAGTGCTTAATCGCTCCGACTCTGGGAGTTCTTCATTCTGCCTCTTATTATCGGCATACGCTTTATAGATTTGGATTTTCTTCTCTAGGGTAATCCTGAAAGACCCTTTGTCGGAAATTACAACCTGATATCCTTTCCTTTTTCTCAGACTGGATATTCTCGGAAATCCTGCCATTTTGTAATCAGCCGACTCTATATTTGAGAGGAGCTCTTCTTGCGAACTGGTCAAACCCATTCCTTTCTTGGGCAAATAAATGAAATCCATAATTTTTGGTTCTTAGTTTTGAATAAGAGCCAAAGTAAAAAAAATCAGCATAATAACAATAAAACCGTAGATTAAATTGAAAATTCGGATAGCGGAATTTTACGGCTAAGAATTATGCCCCGTTACGACGTTTTCTTGTAGCTGAGGACGGCGAGGGAACCGAGGCCGACGGCGAAGCAGCAGAGGATTGTCAGTTGAGGAATGAGGTCTCTGAATGTGCTTCCTTTCAGGTAAACAAGGCGCATTACCTGGATGAAATACGTGAGCGGATTGGACTTCGCTATGTATTGCGCCCAGTCAGGCATACTGGCTATAGGAGTGAAAAGTCCGCTCATAAGCATCAGGATCATGATGAAGAAGAACATCACGAACATCGCCTGCTGCAGCGTGTTGGAGAAATTGGAGACAAGCAGCCCCAGACCTGAAACTATCAGGATATAGATGCCGGCGAATGCCAGGATTATCCAAACACTTCCGACAGGGGAGATCCCGTAAACAAGCTTGGCCGCATATATGCAGAATCCCATAATTATCAGCCCGATAGCCCACAAAGGAATCATCTTCGCGAGTATGAATTGAATCTTTCCGACCGGGGTGACGTTGATCTGTTCGATTGTTCCCTGCTCTTTTTCGTTGACAATGTTGAGAGCGGGAAGGAATCCGCAGATGAGGGTTATGATCATCACGATGAGCGCGGGGATCATAAATACCTTGTAGTTCAGCGTAGGGTTGAATTTATACACCGGATTCACAGAGAATGACGCTGTGGCTGGGGTAGAGATGGTCCCTCCGGCAGCTCCCGACGATGAAGCCGATGATGTTCCGGAGAATGCGCCGGAAGATGCACTCGCGGTTGCCCCTGATGAAGCTCCACCCGACCCTCCTGAACCCTGCATGCCTCCAGTGCGCCTCGATCCGCCGACAGCAGCGCTTGTGGATGTGCCGGCACTTGCGGACTGCTCTGCTGCATATCCCATAATGGTCGACTTCATTCCCGCGCCTTTGATTGCAACATCCTTGAGAATAGGGGACTCAGACATCAATGTCAGCATATATGACGAGCCCAGCGCCCCTTTAATGCCGTTCACGGAATTCGCGGCAATCAGCAATGAACTGCTCTCACCGCGCATAAGGTTGCTTTCAAAGTGCTTTGGCAGTTCCAATATCATATCCGCCTTGTCGGATTCCACCTTATCCAAAGCCTCGGGGTAGGTCGAAGATGTCCCTGACAACGTGAAGTAATCAGACGCATTAATCTCATTTATAATCTTGTGAGTCAATGTGCTATGGTCATTGTCCACTACATTGACCCTGACGTTGCGTATCTCCTGGTTAGTCGCCCACGGATACACGAACACTGTCATCAGAGGCAACATTATGAGCATCCTCGGGATAATCGGATCTCTGAAAATCTGCTTGATTTCTTTCTCTATTAAAAATAACAGCATAGTCTTTAAGCAAGTCTCGTTTTAAAATTCTTTAAGGTCAATGCCAGCAACACAATGGTCATCAATGCCAAGACCCTTATTTCCGGCATTGCGTAATGTACCGCAGAGCCCTGAATCATAATCATTCTCACCGACTGGATGTACCATCTCGCCGGGACAAAATTGGATACGAACTGCAGAATCTTCGGCATACTCTCGATCGGATAAATGAGGCCGGACATCAGCATCGTAGGCATCATCTGGCCGATTCCGGCTGCAATCATAGCTGACATCTGAGTCTTTACCAGAGTGGAAATCAGCAGACCCAGGCTGAGAGTGCAGGTGAGGAACAGGAACGAGACTCCGCAAAGTCCCAGGAAACTGCCGGCAATCGGAACATCCAGAATGTTCACGGCGCATATCAGGATTATGGCGACATCTATGATTGAAAGCACGAGGTATGGAATCGCCTTGGCTATGATAATGTATATCGGATGGATTGGGGAGGCCAGCAGAACTTCCATTGAGCCCATCTCCTTCTCCCGGACAATCGCGATGGAAGTCATTATCGTGCATATAAGCATAAGTATAAGGCCCATAACCCCCGGAACGAAATTGTAGGAACTCTTGTTCTGCGGGTTGTAAAGCATC
The DNA here is from genome assembly GCA_963654225.1 of Butyricicoccaceae bacterium. Taxonomy (GTDB): domain Bacteria; phylum Bacteroidota; class Bacteroidia; order Bacteroidales; family UBA932; genus Cryptobacteroides. The sequence goes on from CAVKAQ010000122.1 coordinate 2,539, forward strand.
TTGACTGTCGGAACAATAGAGGCTGTGACAGCTCCGTTTGCAGCCGCAAGCTCATTCTGACAGTCGCTGAGTATGCTGGTCGCGTATGCGTTGATAAGAGATGCCTGGTTAGGGTCGGTGCCGTCCATTATCAGCTGCACACCGGCTTCCGCGGCCCCTCCGCTTACTGCGTCTTCCGAGAAATTGTCCGAAAATGCAATCACGAGACTTATCTTTCCTTCCCGGAAAATGTCGTTTATCCTGTCCAGGCTGGTGATGCGTTCACGGATGCTGAAATATTTGCTGGCGTCAAAACGCTGGATGATCTTGGTGGTAAGTTCGTCATTGGAAGGGTCGAACACGGCGACATTGACATTCCTTACCTCTGTCGAAACTGCAAATCCGAACAGCAGCAGCTGGGTGATAGGCATTCCGATGACAATCAGAAGCGTCCTCCTGTCCCTCAGGATGTGTATGAATTCCTTTTTTATGAATGATAATAATTTGTTCATTGCAAGAAGTGTTAGTCGCTTTTCCTTTCAGCCTCGCGGGCAAGCCTTCTGAATACCTTGTCCATATCGTCAACCCCGAATTCCTTTTTGAGATTTTTCGGTGAATCCAATGCTCTGATTTTGCCGTCCACCATAATGGAGACTCTGTCGCAGTATTCCGCTTCATCCATATAATGCGTTGTAACAAAGACTGTTATGCCGATATCAGATGCTTTGTATATGAGCTCCCAGAACTGGCGTCTCGCAACCGGGTCAACACCGCCGGTCGGTTCGTCCAGGAAAACAATCTGCGGCTTATGGAAAATGGATACGGAAAATGACAGCTTCTGTTTCCACCCCAGCGGCAGTTCGCTCACCATCGTGTTCTTCTCATCGGCGAAATCAAGTTCGGACAGGAGAATGTCTGTTTTCCGGGCGATTTCTGAGCGTTTCATTCCATAGATTCCTCCGAACAGCACCAAGTTCTCCTTGACTGTAAGATTCTCATACAGAGAGAATTTCTGGCTCATATAACCGATATTCTTCTTGACCATCTCCGGGTGCTGCGATATGTCGAATCCGGCGACAACGCCAAGTCCCGATGTGGGCACGCTGAGCCCGCACAACATTCGCATAGCTGTAGTCTTGCCCGCTCCGTTGGCTCCCAGGAATCCGAAAATTTCCCCTGCTTGCACGTCGAACGAAATCTGGTCCACGGCAGTGAAATCACCGAATCTTTTAGTCAGCTTGTCTGTATGTATTACGTTTTCCATAAAAACTTGTTTGTCAGTGCGATACCATATCTTCTGAGGCTATCGCCATTCCGTTTTTCTCAATTTTGTGCCTTTGAGCCGTTCTCCAGCATAGCCATAAAGCAGTCTTCCACGGACGGCTCGGTCTGGCGGATGACTATGCTTCCGTGTCCGTTGTCGGAAAGGAATGCCTTGACGTCATCTTCACCGACCTCATTGCTTACGGACAGATGTATGGACTCTCCGAACGAGAAGGCTCTCAACGTTTTGTCCCAACGCCTGAGGTCAGTAAGCAGAGAGTGCATCTTGTCGGATTCCACCGAGAACAATTTGTCCGGAAATCCGTTTATGATACTCTGCGGAGTATCGATAGTGAGGAATTTGCCGTCTTTGGCCAACGCGATTCTGTCGCACCTTCTGGCCTCGTCCATATACGGAGTGGATACGACGATTGAAATCCCGTCTTCGTGCAATCTGCCCAGCATATCCCAGAACTCTTTTCTCGACACCGGATCGACGCCGGTGGTCGGCTCGTCCAGGAACAGCACTTTAGGCTTGTGTATCAATGCGCAGGATAATGCCAACTTCTGTTTCATTCCTCCGGAAAGTTTGCCGGCGGGCCTGTTCTTGAACGGTTCGATCTGGCAGTAAATATCCTTGATGAGGTGGTAATTCTCTTCTATGGTGGTGTCGAACAGCGTCGCGAAGAACTTGAGATTTTCTTCCACGGTAAGGTCCTTATACAGAGAGAATTTGCCCGGCATATAGCCGATAATGTTTCTTACCGCCATATAATCCTTGTCCGTGTCCAGACCTTCGATCAGAGCCTGTCCGGAATCCGGCAGAATCAGTGACGTGAGAATGCGGAACAGCGTGCTCTTGCCGGCGCCGTCAGGTCCGATGATTCCGAATGTCTCGCCGCGCCGGACATTGAATGAGATTCCGTCCACGGCTTTCACGGATTTGAAATGCTTTACAAGGTCAGTTGCCTGCACAGCATATTCGGCCTCGTGCTCAGAATTTGACTTCACCATACATTCCGAGTTTAATCAGGCCGTCATTCTTGACTGCAATCTTGACTGCATAGACTAGATTAGCCCTTTCGTCACGAGTCTGGATTGTCTTTGGCGTGAACTCAGCCTGCTCAGCGATCCAGACAAGTTTGCCTTCATATTCTTTTCTTCCCTTCTTGCCCAAGTCGGCATACACTTTCATCTCCTGGCCGAGTTTCAGCTCGGTAAGCTGGTCTGCAGTAACGTAAGCGCGTATTTTTATGTTGTCCGTGTCAGCTACCTTGAACAATGCTCTGCCTTGACCTGCAAGTTCGCCCGGCTCAGCATACTTTGAGAGTATTATTCCGTTGAGAGGGCTGGTGATGACGCATTTCCGGATACGGTCCTCTATCATCGAGATCTGGGCTTCCAGGGCGGTCGTCTGCCCGGAGATGCCGCTGTTGGCATTCTGGAGTATTTCCTCCTGTGCCTCAATCTGTTTTTCGAGCACAGAAATCTGAGCCTCGATGTCATCTACGGTTTTCTGTCCCGATGCTCCCGCAGCGGCCAGTTTTGTGAATCTTTCAAGCTCGCGGTTCTGCTTCGTCATCTGCTGCTGTAGGGATGCAATCTGCTTGTTGACATCATATTTGCCGCTTTTTACGGCTTTCATATTCGACTCGAGCTGAACCTTGGTCAAGTGCAACTGTGTGGTGTCGAGGCATCCGAGGGTGTCGCCGGCATTGACCTTGTCACCTTCTTCGATCTTGAACCACTCTATCTTTCCGTTTCCTTCCGCTGAGACCGTGACTTCCGTTGTCTCGAAAACGCCGGAGGCGTCGTAAGTGCTTTTGCCGCCGTTGCAGGCTGCGAGCGCCGGTATCAATGCGATGATTGAGAATGTCCTGATATTCATATTTTTAAAAATTATCTTGGTTGAATACTGTTATTTCGTTGTTTGTGGCTGGCATCCGTCATTTGCCCCTGACGTATGCCAGGTTGTACATTGCCAGAAGCATCTGGATTTCGTGCTGTGCCTTGTTCTGCTCGGCGATCAGCGTGTCGTTGAGGTAGCCGACAAAGTCGGTTCCCGAGATGGTGCCGTCGTACATTTTCTCTTCGTTAGCCTTGAGGACGGAATTCCGCAGTTCGATGATTTCGTCGTCGTATTCCAATTGGCTGCGCAAAGTCTCTATCTCGGTGTCTCTCCTGCTTTCGTCAATGCTAGTGTTGAGG
>CAVKAQ010000123.1:0-5987 GCA_963654225.1 Butyricicoccaceae bacterium
TATCATAAGATATTTGCTTGTTCTCATTGTGGACATACATTACATTGGGAAAAGTTGAGAGAACAATTGTGCTTGTTGTAGTACCCCCTCAGTAAAATTTTGACAAACAAAAAAAGCAGACACCCCTTTTAGCCGAAAGGATGCCTGCTTTTTATTATCTCCAAACTTCTTTGGCGACGTTATGCACCTGTTGAAGCCTGCGCCACCTTGTGCAACTTAAATCTTGGCGAAGGCCTGCTCAAGATCGGCGATAATGTCGTCTATATGCTCTATGCCGATTGAAAGACGTATAGTGGACGGAGAGATATGCTGCTGAAGGAGTTCCTCAGGACTCATCTGTGAATGTGTTGTCGTCGCCGGATGAATCACCAGACTCTTGACGTCAGCGACATTCGCCAGCAGAGTGAACAGCTTGAGAGAATCTATGAACTTCCAAGCATCCTCCTGTGTTCCGTTAATCTCGAATGTAAATATAGATCCGCCACCATTCGGAAAATATTTCTTATACAATTCATGCGTAGGCTGATCCGGAAGAGAAGGATGGGAAACGCTCTTCACCTTAGGATTGCTCCTGAGATAATCAAGCACCTTCTTCGTATTCTCCACGTGCCTCTCAATACGCAAAGGAAGAGTCTCCGTTCCCTGGAGAAGTATCCAGGCGTTGAACGGACTGATGCAGGCCCCGGTATCTCTCAAAATCACAGCACGTATTCTGGTGACAAATGCAGCCGGGCCGGCCACATCTGCAAAAACAGCCCCATGATAGCTCGGGTCAGGTTTGGCAAGAGTAGGATAGCGTTCCGCATTCTTCTTCCAGTCGAACTTGCCGCCGTCCACAATGACACCTCCGAGCGATGAACCGTGCCCGCCGATGAACTTAGTCGCAGAATGTACCACGACATCCGCTCCGTGCTCTATCGGACGCACCAGAACTGGTGCAAACGTATTGTCAACGATGAATACAATTCCGTGTCTGTGAGCCACTTTCGCTATCCCTTCCAGATTTGCGACATCAGAATTAGGATTTCCGAGCGTTTCAGCGTAAATCACTTTAGTCTCAGGCCTGATTGCAGCCTCCAATGCCTCAAGGTCATTTACATCAAGAATGGTATAATCAACCCCCTGCGTTGTAAGCGTGTGAGTGATAAGGTTGTATGAACCGCCATAGAGATTGTCGCCGGCAATGACGTGATCGCCGTTCTGGAGGACATTCTGAAGCGCATAGGTTATCGCGGCAGCACCTGAAGCCACCGCCAAACCTGCAACACCGCCTTCGAGAGCCGCAATTCTGTCCTCGAACACAGCCTGTGTTGAATTTGTTAGTCTTCCGTAGATATTGCCGGCATCGCGCAGTCCGAATCTGTCGGCAGCGTGCTGACTATTATGGAAGACATAAGAAGTCGTTTGATATATAGGGGTCGCACACGCGTCAGTCGTCGGGTCAGCCGTTTGTCCTGCGTGCACCGCAATTGTCTGAAGATGAAGTTCGTTTGCCATAATTCTCGTCTGTTTATAATCCTGATAAATTTGCCTTTTCATAGAGTCGCCAGTTTCTGAGCAATATTCAGTAAGCCAAATGCACGAACCTGATGTCAACTCATTCTTCTGCAAAGTTATATCCGAAAGATAAATCAACCAAGCATCTTTATAAAATTAGAAAATTTATCTATTTTTGTAACATCAATAAGATAAACAGCCCTGAAAATGACCAGCAATCTCGACAAAACAGATATTCTTATTCTTCAAACACTTCAGAAAGACGCATCGCTCACCAACAAACAGCTCGCCGCCAAGGTGCATCTATCCCCCACTCCGGTCTATGAACGGGTGAAGAGGCTCAAGGACGAAGGCTACATCAAGGGAATCACTGCTATTCTTGACGTGGAAAAGTTGGGATGTTCATTCGCCGCATTCTGCTTCATCAAACTGAAGCAGCACACGTACGAGAACGCGAACAACTTTATGAACGCGATTCAGAACATTAAAGAAGTCGGTGAATGCTACAACATTACGGGAGATTACGACTTCGTGATGAAGGTCTATGTCTCAAGTATGAAAGAATATCAGCAGTTCGTACTCAAGATTCTGGGAGACCTGGACTGCATCGGAGGCCTGAGCAGTTCCTTCATCATCGGAGAAGTCAAGGACACGCACTGCATTCCGGTTGAATAATAGAGGCATCAGAAGCCCCTCGGCACAGCTGACGTTATTAACCCGCAAAGGTCGGATCACAGAAGGATGGCGCGACTAATAGTCACCCTTTCACTTCTCCATCCGTATTTTCACGGCTATAGAAGTTCTCTCCGACACCTTGACACAATCATCAATTCGACAATAAAAGTCGCCTGACGAATATCCGAACACTGCCGCGATATGCACGCCTGACGGCTCTATGTTATTTTGAGAATCTTCATCTCCGACGACATCCGAAACAGCATCTGCATTAGCGCCTTCACTGACAGTTTTACCTGCTTTATGCGATTCCAGCGACGGCAGCACGACAACGAAAGCCTTGTCCTTATCCTCCCTGGAAATTTTCATATCAGTAAATATGTCGCTAAGTTTTTTCCTTCCCTTCAAGCCAAGCGGACGCATCCAATCCCCAGGCATCCAACGCCTAAGCAGAAACGGAAACTTCAACGCTGAAGCATCAGCCACAACGATATGCTCCTTCATCAGTGATTTCGCCAAGACTCTCGCATCCTCATCCTCAACACGCCCGACAGAAACGTTTACGGATTGACCATCAAGAAGATACCCAGCCTCGCCTTCCACCACGACACACACGTCATTTTCAACGATTGCGCTCATCCCCGAAGCCAGATTCCTGCCCGAACGTATGAGATTCGTCCGATTCTCCGCTATCTCGACAGCAGATTCACGAACCACAAGGAATCCGGACTCGGTTGTCAACCTATATCCAGGCGCCTCGAACACCTTTCCTGACAATGTCGCCGACGTATTTTTCAGCAACCGAACCACGGGCTCCAGCAATTTGCCTTTATATCCGAACGGCTCCAGAGCGCGATACAACACGTATTCCCAATGCTTCTCCCGCAACAGACCAGGCAAACTGACGCGAAGCCTTTCATCCGGTGACTTCAACGGCACTATCACACTGTTTCTTGCTGACTGAAAATAGTCGTCAGCAATCGCGACTTCCTGAGAAAAGGACTTCATTTCCTGCTCGAAAGTCTGAAGAAAAGAAGGATTTATGCTTTCAAACACCGGGAATACATTATGCCGAATCCTGTTGCGCTTATAGACAGTCTCGTCATTCGTATGGTCATTATGATATTGCAGATTCTCCGCACCGGCATATTCTTCCAACTGCTTGCGCGTAAAAGACAGCAAAGGACGCACAAGGCGCACGCCATAAATCTCCGCATTGGAGACAGGCACCACGGATTCCGGTTTCATTCCTGCAAGGCCTCTCAACCCTGTACCGCGCAACAGATTAAGAATCAATGTTTCCGCATTGTCATTGGCATTATGGGCCACGCACACAGCATAATATCCGTAATCGAGACATAACTTCGCGAACCAGTCGTAGCGCAGCTCACGGGCAGCCATCTCTATGCTGATTCCGTGAGACACCGCATACTGCTCAGTATCAAAATCCGCCTTATGCAAGCGCACGCCGTTTACCTCGCACCACCCCGCAACCAGAATCTCGTCAGAATCGCTTTCCTCGCCCCGCAAATGGAAATTACAATGCGCCACTGCAAACTTCCGCCCCTTAGACGCGTGCAGAAACAACGATGCCATACACATCGAGTCAATGCCCCCGCTTACAGCAAGAAGGGCCGTTTCCGTCTCCGGAATCAGCCCCGCTATCGTTCTTTCAAAAACAGATTCTAGCATATCATCACTTTGACCTTGAAGCAATCGTATATGAAAATCCGAAAGCCAGAGACTCTTTGAACTGGATTGCCCTGTATCCGTTAGGATGCTTCTTCAAAGATTTCTCGGTCTTGACGAGAACCTTGTCATCATATATGAGGTTGGTCGTCAGAGTAAGCGAGAAATATTTCGCAATCTTCCAGTCAAACCTGTTATCCCAGTTTACACGGATATTCTGTGGCTTGTCCAGATAATCAGAGAAGAGGACTACCTGTGAGGTATATTTGAAATTATCGTTAATCTGGAGCTTTCCATCAATCTTGATCTGAGCACCAAACTCGAATCTTGCCGGCCTGTAGGCGTCTCCCGAAGTCTTGGCATCCGTAAATGCGTCATAAGCCTCTTTCTCCGCTTCCGGAAGTTTAGCCACATCGTCCGCTGTCTTTGCATCAAACCGCTTGTACTCTTTTTTGAGAGCCATACTGTACGACTTTCTCAAGCTCTCGTCTGTAACCACAACAAAACCGCCGGTAAGAGGTGCGACATTGACAGTAAGCCATTTAGTCGGCACCCAGTCAATACCGAGCGCGATATTGGTATAGGCCGGAGAAATGAATCCGGACTTGAGTTTGCGTGCGCTCTCCCACTCTTTCTTGCTAGGCTCCCAATCATCACCGGCATCGGACGGTTTTGACGGCATAGGATAATTGTAACTGTTCGAGAACTGCGACTTGAAACTGAACTGAGCTGAATAATTCAGAGAGTTGGTAGCCTTGTATCCGAACTTGCCCTCATAATACATACGGTCATCACTTTTCTGAATGAACGGCTTGTCCTCCGAGTAAAGGAATCCGTAATCCAGCTGCAGACGGTTGTTGAAGAACAAGTCATTCTTCTTATAGTTTGCGTTGGCATCAATGAAAGATTTGAGAGTCACATTGTTATAGCCACCGGCTGCCCAGTTTGTCAAGCTTGTCTGACCAAAGTCAACCTTCGTCAGAAGGGAATTCGTCCAATATCTCGGCTTAGGAGTTTTCACTTCAACTTCCGAAGCGCCGGCAATCGCTTTGGCGGCTTCTTCCGCAGCTTTCTGCGCATCTGTAACGTCTTGTGCAAATGCAGTCGCGAATGTCATCGCCAGCGCTGACGCGCAAAGAAGGATTCTCTTCTTCATAATAGTATAGTTACTTTACTGATTAATATGCTATTGCAAATACAACTCTCTCGTGGGAAGGCTTACCCGAATAAATATCCTTGCCTTCCTCCTTGCAGACCACGCTGTCAACAGGGATGCACCTGATTGTAGCCTTGGTCTCATCCTTGATCTTCTGCTCGGTTTCAGCGGTGCCGTCCCAATGGCAGAGAAGGAATTTACCCTGTGTGATCTTCTCTTTGAACTCTTCCCAAGAATCGCATTTTTCAACACGTGAAGTCCTGAAATCCAATGCTTTCTGATAGATAGTATTCTGAATATCCACAAGCAGGTCTTCGATATATTTGTCAATGCCCTCAAGTGAGACAGTCTTTTTCTCAAGTGTGTCACGACGGTGAACCTCCACGGTATCATTCTGAAGGTCACGAGCTCCGAGAGCCAGCCTCACAGGCACGCCCTTCAACTCCCACTCCGCGAATTTGAATCCCGGACGCAAAGTATCCCTGTCGTCAATCTTGACAGAATGTCCGGCGGCCTCGAGAGACTTCTTAATCTCTGTCATCTTGGCAATCACTGCATTATGTTCTTCTTCACTTCTGTAGATAGGAACCATCACGACTTCAATAGGAGCAAGCGCCGGAGGCAGGACAAGTCCGTTGTCATCGCCGTGAGCCATAATAAGCGCGCCCATCAATCTTGTTGAAACGCCCCAGGATGTAGCCCATACATACTGCTGTTTACCTTCCTTGTCAGTGTACTGCACATCGAAAGATTTGGCGAAATTCTGGCCAAGGAAATGTGAAGTGCCTGACTGCAAAGCCTTTCCGTCCTGCATCATAGCCTCGATTGTCAACGTATCCAAAGCGCCGGCGAATCTCTCGTTAGGGCTCTTGTGGCCGATTATGACAGGCAACGCCAAATAATTTCTGGCGAAATCTGCATAAACATTCACCATCTTCACAGCCTCTTCCTGTGCTTCCTGAGCTGTGGC
>CAVKAQ010000124.1:0-5954 GCA_963654225.1 Butyricicoccaceae bacterium
GCAAACGGAGAAGAAATTCCGAGTTTCCCGATATGGGCGATGGAATTTGGTGCAGACTATCCGATTGACAAGGCTCCTGCATTTATGAAGCCAGAACAGTTGATTGGGCACAGAGGAAAATTAGGCCGCGTTATCGCAGATGGCAATCTCGAGGATTGTTTATCAATGTTGCCTAAGTACGCTCAAACTGACAAAAATAAAGTGTTTCCCAAGTGGAAAATCAAGTATATCCAGCAGAATCGAGACTTCTACGAACGAAATAAGAACTGGCTTGATGACTGGCTTAAGGAAGTCGCTCGATTTGAGAATAGTCATCTTAAGATGGAATGGAACTGTGGTAAAAATGCTAATCCGACAATCGAGGATAAAATTGTGCAATTCCGAGCTTCTGGCATCAGAATCAAACTGCCCAATTTTTCGCCTGCCCTCAATCTGGTCGGAACGCAAGTCCCAATTTTGCCTTGGGTGCAACTACCCGCTGAAACCCTCTATGATGGGGAACCTACCACTGGTCGGTATATGACGGTGAAAGAGGCTGCAAAACTTCAAGGTATGAAAGACCTTAAGTTCGGCAATAAGGAGTTCACATTATCGCAAAGCCGTTGCTATGAAGCTCTTGGCAATGCTGTTAATGTCGACATTGTACGCAAAATCGCAAGACTACTACTAACAGCCAATGAGTGAATCAAATAATAATATTCAGAAAGTAAGTATCACCATCGGCGCATCGATGTATGGCAGATTCGAGGATCTGCCAAATACCACATCGCACGTGTTGGCGGAATTTGTAGATAATGCCCTGCAGTCCTCACGCGATAAGCGCGAGGCCCTGCTGGCCATTAATTCTCAATATAAACTCAAAGTTAACATCGATATCGAATGGGCTGATGCTTCTGATGGCCGAGCGAGTAAAATCACGATTACTGATAATGCCGCAGGCATCAGTTATGACAAATATACCGTTGCCTTTCAGCCTGCGAAAACTCCTGAGGATAACTCCGGCCTCAACGAGTTTGGTATGGGACTAAAGACAGCTGCGTGCTGGCTTGGCAACTCCTGGAATGTAGCCACGAAAGCATTGAGTGAGAATGTTGAACGCTCCCTAACGTTCAATCTTAAAGATGTCAAGGATAACGACAGGTCCGATTTGCCAGTTACTACCATCTCTAAACCTATTGATGAGCATTATACAGTTGTAACAATTTGGGATTCGACGAAGAATGTTCCTTCCAAAAGGAGTCTGAAAAAGATTATTGATGAACTTGCAAGCATCTATCGCCAGCCACTTCGAAATAACGAAATAGAACTGATCGTTTGTGGAGAAGCACTCCACTTCGAAGAGTATAATATCCTCACTGCACCATTCTCCCCACATCAGAAACCACAAGGAGACCCAATCCTCTGGAAGAAAGACATCGAATTTAAATTTGGAAAATATAGTGCAAAAGGGTTTGTTGGAATACTCCGGGATATCAATAAAGATCAGAACGGCTTCGTCCTAATGCGTCGTGGACGCGTAATTATGGGTGCAGAAACAGACGGACGTTATTTTCCTAAATTCTGTGGTTCATCTGGCACATTCCGCTACAAGCGTCTCTTCGGAGAACTTGAACTTGATGGATTTGAGGTTTCGTTCAATAAAAATGACATTCAGGATAAAGAAAACCTGGAACAACTGATGGAAATTGTTAAAGGCAAAATCCATCAGAAAGAATTCGACCTTTTTACTCAAGCTGAAGATTACCGTCTGGATGACACCATTAAGAAAGTCAAGAAACTTGTCAAGAAGCACGATATGGCTCCTAAAGACAAGCGTACAACTGTTGAGGTTGTTTCTTTTCCTATGACTAACAACAAGCCAGAGTCTTCGACACAGCCGCCTCAGGATGAACTGACAATAGAGAATCCATTACTCGGGATTATTGCTCAGTACAATGACAAGTATTCAATATACGGCACACAATATACTCTGGATGTGATTTTTACCCAAAATGGGAGCGATCTATTTTGGCTGGACTCAACTCGCGAAAACGATAATATCATCACTTGTATTATCAATACCAGTCACCCCTATTTCAAGCATTTCGGGCAGCCTACAGAGTCTATGGTGGCATTGCTTAAGTCATTCGCTGTAGCGAAATTTTCAGCTCGAAAGTACGGGAACGACTCGAGTGCGCAGATGATGGAATTTTTTAACGACTTTATCAAACAGACAAAAGTGTAGCGATGGAGGAGATTATAATTAATACCGGGAAACAAGAAAATCCTGCGAAAAAGAACATCCTGCAGAATGTCAACGGAGGAGAATACTTTGAACGCTTTATCGACTCGATTAAGCAGAGTGATTCAAAACCTCACGGTTTGTCTGCCGAAGGGATTGTTACATTTCGCGAGGAAACTGCTGATATTCTGTCACATTGTAATCCTCACGATGCGGTAACAAACCGCGAAACGACACATTTGGTCGTCGGTTATGTTCAATCTGGTAAGACTATGTCATTCACCGGATTGACTGCTCTTGCCCTGGATAACCATTATCGTGTAATAGTCTATCTGGCTGGAACCAAGAACAATCTTCTTGACCAAACGACAAAAAGACTTCGTAAGGACCTTATCGGTAGTGGAAATAGTTGCTGCGCCAAGTATAAGATCCATCCTAATCCGACTCTTAACGTTGCAGAGGATATTTATGGACACTTAGAGTCAATAGATAAGCCCTTGCTTCTCATCCCAATCCTGAAGCATTACGACCACATCAATAAACTTGCTGCCATATTCGCTACCACAGAATTCAGGGAGATTATGGAGCACGAAACAGTTATGATTATTGATGATGAGGCTGACCAGGCATCCTTAAATAGCTATGGACGTAGAAATAGTCAGAAAGATGAGGACGAGATGTCAAGAACATATGACTCCATTCTTCATCTGCGCTCTGTCCTTCCCGGAAATACGTATATCCAGTACACAGCGACTCCACAGGCGAACATCTTGATTAGTATGCAGGATATGCTTTCTCCGAAGAGCCATACTCTTCTTACGCCTGGAGAAGGATATGTCGGAGGGAAATTATTCTTCGGGAAAGGGCCTAATAATGATTTGTTTAACGGCCGTTTAATTAAGGAGATTCCGGCCAATCAAGTTTTTCATAAAAAGCGCAATCCGCTTAGTGAAATGCCGCAGTCGCTTAAAGATGCGTTAATGCTTCATATAATGGCAGTAGCGATAGTTGTCGAGTGGCAGAAGGTAGAGGGAGTAAACTACCTCTCGATGATGGTACATCCGGATAACACCAAGAGATGGAATAAGCAATTTAAAGAATGGATTGATAAAGAACTGAATCTTTGGCGGAAACTTCTTAGGAAGCAGGATGGACACGATGATAAAGAGGAACTGCTTGGTAAATTCAAATCACTTTTCCCTAAAGCTATTGAGTTATACGAGCCATCAGAGCAACCGACTTTCGAGCAGATAAAGCCTTTCTTGTCGGAAGTTTTGCGCGATAAGAAGGTTTATCTCGTCAACACCGACACGGATGCCCAGACAGAAATTGACTGGGATAGCTACAAGATGCATATTCTGGTCGGAGCAGAAATGCTAAACAGGGGCTTTACCATCGAGAAACTTGCGACCACCTATATGCCAAGATATACCACTGGAGCTTCCAATGCTGATACTATTCAGCAAAGATGTCGTTTCTTTGGATATAAGATGGACTATATCAAGTCGTGCCGGGTATTTTTACCGGAATCTTCAATCAACAATTATAGAGCCTACATTGATCACGAAGAAGAGTTGAGGTCAATGCTCCACAGTTGTGATACTCTCGCTGCAGCTGAGAGAAAGATACTGCTCTCCCCTAGCCTTCGCCCTACGAGGTCAAATGTGCTTCCTATCTGGGTTGTGAATACTAAACTTCAAGGTATGCACGCTCTTCAAGCATTCGCGAGCAAGTCTACGATTGAAAGCAACACAAGAACTGTTGAAGCTTTTCTCGCTAAACATAAGAATGACTTCGATTTCAATTTCAATTACACAACTAAGGACAGAACGCACCGCGGTTTCCGTCTCGATATCGATGAAGCCATCGAACTCCTCAGCGATTTCAGTTTCAACAACTGGCCTGATGCGCTCCGCAAAGCTGACACAATCCGCTACCTCAGATATTTGTCGGGCGAGGATAATAATAATCCGCTTCGCTTTGTCTATTTCATCCAAATGGCTTACGATGCCCCGATACGCGAACGTAGTTATGATAAAGATACCTGTAGGCTTGCCGCAAATACAGCCCTGTTCGCTGGTCCTAGTTCCGCAGGAGACTCCACAAACTATCCAGGTGACAGTAAAATCGTAGGAGGCGATTCAATAACATTGCAATTACACCACATCCATCTGAAGGGCGCACCAATTGAATTTGGCTCCGCCGCTGATGCATATACACTTGCTATAAACTATCCTCTAGCATTCGCCGCCAATTATTGCACAAGCGAACAAGAATATATTGACGATGATGATGAAGAGGACGATGAAGAATAACCAAAATTGTTATGAACGAGTTCAAAAAGATCTTCAATCAATTCAAAGGATTGAATTATGGCGGTTCAGAACAGGACCGATTCATGGTTATACCTATTGATGGACTGAGCCATAGGCTTGGACGCTCTATAGAAGGATACCCGAAGTTCTTTGTGCACACTGACAGTTCGACTACAATAGTACGAAATCTTATTCGCGAGATTCTGTCTGTCGAATATGATGTACCTTGCGAACTTATTGATAACAACGGCAGCAAGCAGAAGGATAATTACTCAATCATAACATTACGAACTCAGGAAGCCGCACTTAAGGCATACTTTATTGAGATATTCTCAATGATGCTCAAAAAGATGCCTAACAAACCGTCCAAAAGAGAATTATCGATAGAGGTGGAGAATCTCATTACTATTTTCTCCGCACTATCTAAACCGCCCAAAAAGAAGATTCAAGGGCTCTGGGCTGAACTCCTGGTAATAGAACAAAGTTCACACCCAGAAATACTCATAAATTCCTGGCACAGTTCGCCTACAGATAAATATGATTTCACGATGGGACGTGACAAGATTGAAGTTAAAAGCACCTCTAGCGAGAATAGAATACATACATTTTCGCTAGACCAACTCAACCCATCTTCAAATTCAAATTTGCTTATCGCCTCTACCATAGTACGAGAGTCCGCACATTCTGCAGACGGACTTTCCGTAAAAGGTCTTTATGATAAAATATGTAAAAAGGTAGCTACAATTGATAGCCGTCTCAGACTCTACACAGTTATAGCAGAAACAATTGGAACAGATCTCGTAAAATTAGACAGCGTTCATTTCGACTATACTTCTGCTGTAGACTATCTCTCTTATTACGATGCTACAGATGTCCCTCACATTGACAAAGCCACTGTACCAGAACTCGTTACTGAAGTTAAATTCTCCAGCAACTTATCTAGGCTCACTGACATAAGACATCTTGAGACCTATCGCGATTATTCTAACAGCCCTCTATTCAAAAACCTCATATAGCCATATGTCAAAAAAGATTGACCGCACACAGTTGCAAATATTATTCACAGAAGCCCTTAACGGAGCCACGTTTACTCTAATCGAAGGGCTAAATCCTTTTCATATTGAGATAAACGGCAAGGAATACTATATTTACATTAAGAATCTGTCTCCAGCATATTTTACGAACCCGGATATATGGCGTGTACAGTTACCTATTCGGGGAACTTTCGATGAAATAAAAGAAACTGATATTCCATTCATTCTACTAGGATATGATGCTGATTATGATGTTTATACAACGTGGAATCCAGTATGGACAAAACAGCGATTGAACGTTGCAGAAAGTGTTTCCTTCTACTCTCGCAAGTCACTTCAAGAAGAGGTTAATAGGACAAAAGAGTTTAAGAGACAATCATTGAA
>CAVKAQ010000125.1:0-5953 GCA_963654225.1 Butyricicoccaceae bacterium
GTACGACATCGTGTGGCCCAACGGCATAGAGATTCCTGAAATCAACAAAGAGGAGAATTAGCGTATGAAAAAGAATCTACTCATTCTGGGCACTCTCGCCCTCCTCGCTTCTTGTTCAAAAGTCCCCCTCCCTGTGCAGGATATCGGGGCGCAGTTGGACGAGGAGAAGGTGGATGCTAAACCTTCCATTACTTTCCGCGCGGTGAACACTACCGACAATGTCGTAATAATCAACCTGCCGGAAGGCGGAGACTTCACTTCGGTAAAGGTGCTCGCACAGTCCAACAAGCCTCTTGAACTGTCCCAAACACTGCTACTTGAAGCGGATGAATCCCTTGTGGAGGCATATAGCCAAAAGACAAATACGGTATACACCGCGCTTCCAGCGCCATTCTTCAAGATAGACAACGGCGGAACCCTTGTGTTCCCCGAAGGGTCCAAGGAGAGCGAGCAAAAACTCCTTCGGCTCTACGCCACAAACCCGCTTGGAAATGTACTTGAAGCTGGACGTTACCTCCTGCCCGTGAGAGTAAAATCCACTGTGCAACAGGTGTATGATGATGTACTATACATTGACCTGACAATTCAGGCACCGTTCTCCGGCAGACCGGAACTCTATACAGGAGAGGACTTTTTTACGGTGCTATATTTGAATACAAGCGAGTATGACCCCCGATTGGTTACAGATTATGTGGTAGAGAAATATGATTGGCAAATGCAATTGTTGTGGAGCCGGTCTGTAGGCAATATTGTCAATATTCGCGGACTCAGAGTTGAATATAATACTGTCACCAGGGGACCTGAGTTGGTTGTAAGTTCCGACTTACGATACCTACTTAATCACTTCGACACTTATTTCCGCCCAATTCAAGAGAGCGGTCGGAAATTGTGCCTGTGTCTTGAAAGCGGTTATGATGGATTGGGCTTTAGTAACTTCAAGGAATCTTGGATAGACGATATTGTGTTTCAAGTCAAGAGTTTGATACAATATTACGGTTTCGATGGCTTAAATCTTTGGGATAAAAACATGAACTTTGACGGTGCCAGTGATGATATTCCCGATTTCTGTACGACATCCTATCCTCTCTTCGTAAAAAAAATGCGAGAGTCAATAGGTGATTATGCTTTATTGACGTTGACTGACTACGAGAGTCCAACGGAGTATTTTTGGAACACAGAAGCAACGGGTGGAATAGTAGTTGGCAATTATTTGGATTATGCGTGGTCTGGGTATTATAAAACAGGCGAGCCCGTACAGATTATAGACCCTTGGCATCCGGAATGCCCGGAGGTCTCCTCGCTTCATCAGCGAAAACCTATTGCGGGATTATCTCCAAAGCGCTGGGGATGTACAATGGTTGACAGGCGTATGTCCATAGATTTCAAGGATGCTTTTGAAAATTGGGTCTTGAATGGCCATAAACTGAACGATATATATGTAGTATACGATATACAAACGTATCTGCAAGGAAACCTTGAAGGCGTTTTCCCGATAATTGATGTGATGGAGTATATGGATTCTCAGTTTTATGAGGATTCAGGCCCAACCTACATGATGGATGCGACAAATTTCTTTGATTGGTCAATTCAATACGGCGATGGTTCCGGTTATAATGCATGGAAAAAATCATGGTAATGTGGAATAATACAAATAATCACTATCCTTTACAAGATGATTTGCCCTTTTATGCAATCGTTATATCACTATTTATTAACACTTTAAATCATAAAATCATGAAAAGATTCATTGCAATCTTTGCTGCCTGTGCAGCATGCGCGATGATCTCTTGTAACAAGGAAGAGAGCATCGTTCGTGAGACCTCCGCGCTTTCGGAGGAAACAAATTCCGTTATCACCAAGGCTGTTGGTGATAAGACTCCTCACACGCTTGTTTATGTGGAAACAAACGATGTGAACCCTCTTAATGCAGGAGATTGGTATCTCGATGACGGAACAACATACTTCGACTATGTTTGCCTGTTTTCCTCCAATATCCACAAAACAACCGTAAGTGGTGCGACGCAACCCACTCTTTACCTGAATGATAAATTGACTCCCGTACTTGAAGGCGGACTTGAAACATATGTGGCGCCCCTTCAGGATTTGGGTATTGGCGTTCTACTTGGTGTCCTTGGCGATTGGCAGGGTATTGGACTTTCAAACATGACCGCGACTCAGGCCGACCAGTTCGCTACGATTCTTGCGTATGCTATCAATAAATACAACCTTGACGGTGTCGTATTTGATGATGAGTATTCAGGAACAAGTGGCATCGTGAGCGGTTCTTACAGCAGGATTATCACGAAATTGAGAGAGTTGATGCCGAACATTATCATTATCGTCTTTGATTGGGGTGGAACTTCCTACATTTCCTCAACCGCTGCAGCTGAAATAGATTATGCCAATCACGGTTACTTTGGTGGATATTTCTGGTCTAACAGTACCAGTAACATCACCGGAATGACTGCCGGTCGTTGGTCACCAATTTCGCTGAAGCTTGGTGGTGACGTTACTTACAATACGTCAACACTTCAAACCTGGGGTAGTAATGCAGCAAGTACTTATGGCGAGACGATGTTCTTTAATCTTAGACCCATCTCCGATTATAATCCCATCAATTACCTGCAAGCAATAGCAACCGGTGCTGGCTGGGGTACCGTGTCTTGCACGAATGGCGATCGTGCAAGGGATGCAGGCTCCGTGACAAATGGGTATACGATTACTTATGCAATGGCTACTGCCAATTAGTTAAATTCTTAGATGGGGCCTTCTTCGAGACAATCGGAGCGGAGAAGGACCCACCTGATAACTATGATAGAGCATTATGAAATTTCATAGACTATGTTTTGCATTGATGACCATAGCATCTGTAATGCTTATGGTTGTAAGTTGCGATAAATATGACGACTCCGCCCTTGTTTCAAGAATGGATAAGGCTGAATCGGACATCGCAGAACTAAGGACTCTTGTTGACAGGCTAAACTCAAACTTGAGCGCCCTGTCAACTACTGTAGATGCATTGAAAAATCAGGACCGGATTGTTTCCGTCACCGAGCTTGCCGACAAGTCAGGGTATGTTGTGGAATTCTCACAGTCGGGTAAAATATACATCTACAACGGAAAGAACGGTATTGACGGAACGGATGGCACCAACGGTACAAATGGCTCGGATGGGAAAGATGGCACCACTCCTACTATCGGTGTCAAACTCGATTCTGACGGAAACTATTATTGGACTGTGAACGGTGAATTCCTGCTTGATGACAATGGAAACAAGATTGCGGCAACTGCCCATGTAGCAACACCTCAACTTCGCATCAACAACGGGAACTTTGAAATATCCTATAATGGTGGCGTGACCTGGGAGATAATAGGTTCTGCCGGCAACACAGGAGGCGTTATTTTCTCGAGTGTAGATGACGGTGACGAAGTTGTTACATTCACCCTTGCCGATGGAACTAAAATTGAAATCCCAAAGGCTGGAGTATTTAAGATTGTGGTGGTCGATACGGATGTTGTCGTCTCCGCAGGCGCTTCCGTGAATGTCTCATACGCTGTTTCTGCCGCAGACGATGCCACAGTGGTTGATGCCTTTGGCACAAAGGGCTTTGAAGCCGAAATCAACGCATTATCTGCTTCTGCCGGAACTGTTGCGGTAACGGTCCCTGATCCCCTAACATCAGGTAAAGTATATATCATAGCCGTTAGAGGCGATGGCCTAACCGCAGCCCGAATACTCTCCTTTGAGGAAGGAAAGCTCGTCGTTGATGAATCGGCATTTGCTGCCAAAGTTCCTGCAACTGGGGGTGCTTTGGAAGTTCCATTCCGGACAAATCTTGACAACCCTATGGTAATGGTCTCTCCTGCTTCACTTTGGATTACTTATGTTGAGACGAAGGCTCTGCGTGACGGAACGATTGTTTTCAACATAGCAGAAAACACTTCTAAGGAAGAACGGACCGGTTCAGTTATAATTGATTTCAAGGAGTATACCATTGTTCAGGCAGGCACTACAGGAACTCCAGACCAGGGTGGCGGTTCCGCAGATTTAAGCTCAATAAATGGTGGAGCGGCTGCTGCAAAAATCGGTTCCTATACGACAGAATCGGGTTGGACGGCAACATCTTCAAGAGTTTTGAATTACTCTACTCGTTATGATGATGTAGATGGCGTGAGGCCTGTACTCGCAGCCCGTTCTACAGCAAATGGGGCTTTGGTATCTCCCGTGCTTTCCGGCGGTTGTGGAACTTTAAGTATTGATTATACTCGTGCTATGACTAAGACAGGAAGTAACCTGACAGTTGAGATTAAAGATAATGCAGGGAATATTATCAAAACATTAAGTCATGTTGATGAAACACTTGTACAATATGGGCGGAATCAACTCAATTTTGAATTTGATGTCTCTGGAGAATTCCAAATTGTTGTAACTGCTAAAAAGTGTGAGAATACGGGAGCCTCTAATGATGACTTTATGATTATCAAGCTTTCATGGACTGGGTATTCAGAGTAGAAAATGTGGGGCAGAGTTTTAGCGTCTGCCTCACTTTTTTATCACTCGTGAAAGGCGTTGTCTTATGAAAAAGATATTCCGTTTCCGCCTATGGGCGGAGGCATCCGATTGGGATGACATAGACTCCGTCCTTGCGTTTATATGCGTATTGTCCCACTCCCGTAAGAACCATCAGGAACGATGGAGCGCTCATCTTGTCAGAATCTATCTTGCAAGACAGGTCTTTCAGGGATGCGGCCGCTTTCTCTATGTTGTCCGCCCCGCCCAATTTGATCTCCGTCAAAGCATATCTGCCGTCACGCAGGTGGATCACAGCATCACATTCGAGTCCGGAGGAGTCGCGGTAGTGCAACACCTCTCCGATAAGGGCATCGGCATATACGCGCAAATCACGCACGGCCATAGACTCGAAATACAGCCCGAATGTGCGTAAGTCGTTAAGTAAGTCTCCGGGGGCGATCGCAAGTGCCGCCGCCGCTATGCTGGGATCAACAAAATATCTGGTCTCCGATGACTGAATGGCGGCTTTGCTCCTGAGGTTGGGATTCCAAGCAGGCATATCCTCCAGAACGAACAGTTTTTTGAGAGCATTCACATAATCAGATACGGTCTCATAGGAAATGGCGGCGTTATCGTTGTCTTTTATATCCGCGCTCATCTTGCTGAAGCTGGTCGCCGCCCCGACGTTTCTCGCATAGGATCGCATAAGCAATCTGGCTCTTTCGCCGCTTCGCTTCACATCATCCACACGGTGGACATCAATCTTGTAGATAGCTTCGAAATAGTCTCTCGCCTGATCGAGGGCTATGTCTCCGGACAAAAAAGTAGCCTGTGGCCAACCCCCTCGACAAATCAGAAATGCGATTTCTTCGAGGCTCAGGGGGTTCTCGGAGACATCCGGCTCTTTTCCGTCAAACAAATCTCTCAATGAGACTGTCCCGGCGCTCTCGCCTGACTCCCATAGACTCATCGTCCGCATATCTATCCATCCGTAGCGTCCGGTTCCGCTGTGCCTTCTGACCTCCTCTTTGACGGGTACGCTGCTCCCTGTCAGTATGAACTGTCCGAATTCGTTACGTTCGTCAACTTCGCCACGGATCATATCCCACAGTTCGGGGACAGACTGCCACTCATCGATGAGCCGCGGTGTCTCACCTTGGAGCAGGGCAGCAGGACGAATCTGGAGCATGAACAGGGCGTTATTCAATATATCTGTCTTCCCAAGATCCAGGACACTCCCGGCAATCTGTTTCGCTGTGGTGGTTTTGCCGCACCATTTCGGACCTTGAATCAATACTGCGCCCTTGCCGGCCAGCTTCCGCTTAAGCAAGTCATCCGCTATACGTGGTTTATATGCCTTCATATGGTTGTAGATAACAATTATAACCACGCAAATATACTGATTGATATTGAAATATCAAGCGGCACTCCGCAACTTTT
>CAVKAQ010000126.1:0-5862 GCA_963654225.1 Butyricicoccaceae bacterium
GGACAGGCTGCAGGGACGCTTGCCGCACTCGCGGTAGCCTCTTTGAAGAAGCCGTCTGATGTGACGGTCAGAGAATTGCAGAACGCGCTGCTTGAACAGGGATGCTATCTCCAGCCGACGTGTGATATTTCTCCGGATGACCCTGATTTCAATGCCATCCAGCGTATGGCTTGCACAGGCATCCTCAAGATGACAGGCGAGCCTTGGCAATGGGCGAACAGAAGCTGGTTCTATCCGGACAGTACAGTCTCTCTGGCAGAATTGCGTGACGGATTGGCTTCGTTCTATACAAACGGCTCCGTTCTGGCGAAAGCGGACAGTACGGTCAAAAGCATATTTGTCGAAGGAATGACACGCAGGGAAGCGGCTGAAGCGATAGATTCCGTTCTGGCTCCGTTCGCGGTTCCGGTTGATCTTGAAGGTGTGCCCGATTTCTCCGCTACCTTGCTGGTGCAGACTGGTGATAATGCAAAATTAAAATAGAATATACCTTTATGACCAATCGAAGAACGTTTATAAAGAGTGCGGGGCTGGCGGCTATGGCGGCTGCGGCGGCACCGCTTGCTTCCTGCGGAAATCCAGGCGGCAAAGACAGCAGAAGGCTCAGCGTCGATGACAGTGTCGAGAGTACGTTGATTGTACCGAAAGGCAATGCCTTGAGGATTACAGGGACATTTCTGGATGAGATTTCACACGACATTCCGCACCAGAACTGGGGCGCGAAGGAGTGGGATCTGGATTTCAGATATATGAAGTCTTTGGGAATTGACACAGTCATTCTCATACGCAGCGGTTACCGCAAGTTTCTCACATATCCCAGCAAGTATCTACTTGGCAAGGGCTGCTATATGCCGTCCGTGGACCTGGTGGAGCTGTTCCTCAGCCTTGCGGACAAGTACGGAATGAAGTTTCGGTTCGGACTGTACGACAGCGGCAAATATTGGGATACCGGAGATATGTCTTATGAACTGGAAAGCAACAAGTTCGTGATTGATGAAGTGTGGAATGCCTACGGACATCACAAGAGCTTCGACGGGTGGTACATCTCCACTGAAATCAGCCGCAAGACCAAAGGATGCATAGAGACTTTCCACGAGATGGGAAGAATGTGCAAGGAGATTTCAGGAGGACTCCCGACATTCATATCTCCTTGGATAGACGGCAAGAAGGCGGTCAGTGCGGCAAGGCTCAACCCCAAAGAGGGGGTCACGCTTGACAAGCACGAAGAAGAATGGAACGAAATCTTCGACGGAATACACGATGTGGTCGATGCCTGCGCTTTTCAGGACGGACACATCGACTATGATGAACTGGATGCGTTCTTCTCGGTAAACAAGAAACTGGCCGACAAGTACGGGATGCAGTGCTGGACCAATGCGGAGACCTTCGACAGGGATATGCCTATAGACTTCCTGCCGATAAAGTTCGACAAGTTGAGGATGAAGCTGGAGGCTGCGGCGAGGTGCGGTTATGACAAGGCTATAACCTTCGAATTTTCGCATTTTATGAGCCCTCAGTCGGCATATCTTCAGGCCGGACATCTCTACGACAGGTATAAGGAATATTTCGATATGCGATAGGAATCAATAGATTTTATAAGGAAATTCTCAGTAGGATAAAGAGTTATGGACAGAAGCATAAATATGGGCAGGGTAGTGTTCCTGGCGGTTGTGGCGGCGATAGGCGGAATACTTTTCGGTTATGACACGGCGGTGATTTCGGGTACGACCGAGATTGTCAAGAATCAATTTCAGCTGACGACAATCGCGGAAGGCTGGTATGTCGGCTGCGCGCTGATAGGCTCGATACTCGGCGTGATGATTGCCGGGATGATGAGCGACAACTATGGACGAAAGAGTACGATGATATTTTCGGCGTTGCTGTTCAGCGTTTCTGCCATAGGCTGCGCTGTCTGCTCGGATTTCAACCAGTTGGTTGTCTTCAGAATCATCGGCGGATTCGGAATAGGCATCGTCTCAATAGTATCCCCGATATACATTTCTGAAATTGCGCCTGCGGAGAAGCGTGGCAGTCTCGTGTCGCTTTACCAGCTGGCCATCACGATCGGATTCCTGTTGGCGTACTTGCTCAACTGGTTGGTGCTGAAAGAGGCGGACGTTAACTCCGATTCTGCGGATCTCTGGACAAGAATGTTCAATTCCGAGTACTGGAGAGGGATGCTTGGGTATGAAACCATTCCTGACCTGCTGTTCCTCATAGTGATATTTTTCATTCCGGAGAGTCCGCGCTGGCTCATTACCAGGCACAAGGAAGGGAAGGCGTCTAAGATTCTGTCCGGAATATTCACTTCGTCAGATGAGGTTGCAAGGCAGATTGAGCAGACTAAGGACTCCATCGCCGGAGAGACCAAGTCAGAGTGGAAGACGCTTCTCGAACCGGGAATATTCAAGGCGGTCCTTATCGGTTGCGCCATTGCCATTCTCGGCCAGTTCATGGGCGTGAATGCTGTGCTGTATTATGGTCCTAAGATATTCAGCGATGCGGGATTGTCCGGCGAAAGCTCTATGTTCTCGACAGTTCTCGTCGGTGTAGTGAATATGCTCACGACAGTGCTCGCGCTTCTGATAATCGACAAGGTCGGCCGCAAGCAGCTTGTCTGGTGGGGCGTAGGCGGAATGATATTCTGTCTGCTTATGATAGGGATGTACTTCTGCATCCCGGAGAGCCTGCCGACCTGGTTCCTGCTGACATTCTTCCTGCTCTATGTGTTCTGCACTGCCATCTCAATCAGCGCAGTGGTATTCGTTCTGCTTTCCGAGATGTACCCGAACCGTGTGCGCGGGCTTGCTATGAGCATCGCCGGTCTGGCCCTCTGGGTCGGAACCTATCTGGTCGGTCAGCTCACTCCGTGGATGCTGGAGAATCTCACTCCGTCAGGAACATTCTTCCTTTTCGCCGCAATGTGTGTCCCTTACCTTCTCATAATGTGGAAATGCGTCCCGGAAACCACCGGCAAGACCCTCGAAGAGATTGAACAGTACTGGCAGCGTTAGCCTCGGATTTCGGCGCTCGCTTCCTCCTCTGGAGTAAAAAGAGTCGGAGACTTTGCCAGATAGCAAAAGTCTCCGACTTCTTTTTTGCCTTGCCTCCATCCCTCGCCTCTGCGATAAGATTTTCCGTCAAATCACCTTATTATGCAAGTTTTCGGTTCTCAAATCATCTTATTCTGCAAATTTTGAACGTCTAAATCACCTTATTGTGTATCCAGTGACCCCGTTATTTTGCGCGGTTGCACTTGATTTCCTTGTCCTGCAGTTTGTGGATTTCTTTTCGGGTCCACGGCAGTCCGATGAATTCGGAAGGATAGTCGGTTTCGATGATGTCCGGCTCGGCAATCAGTTCGCGCTCATACGCCACCTTGCGGTCGTAAGCGTTCTTGATCTTGTCGGATGAACCGGTGATGGACGTCATTGTCATCACGCCTCTTTCGTGCAGCTTGCGGTAAACGTCCTGAAGCTCAGGATTTACTGAAAGGCGGATATATGCCATAATGTGGTCCCACGGAATCGCGCATTCGTCATAAGCCTTGAAATGCTCCTCTGAACTGATTTCAACGCAGAAAATCACATCGTGGATGCCGTTGTCCCAATAGTACAGCGCCTCCTCGATGGACCTTACGCTCAGCATTATGTTGTGGTATATCGACCACTCTCCGCCCGGGCGCAACTGCTTGATGTAGTAATCCAGACTGGCTTTCTTCTCTTCCGCGCTCACGCCTTTTGTGTTGATGTACTTGTTGTCGAAATTGAATACGACCTTGTCCTTGCCCCATTCGAGAATGGATTTGAGCGTAGGGATTTTGTAAGGCGTCACCTTTCCGGCCCTGTCCACAAGATTCAGTTTTTGGATTTCGTCGAATGTATAGTCGGATACTTTGCCCTTTCCGGTAGTGGTCCTGTCAACTGACAAATCGTGCATCAGCACCATCACGCTGTCCTTCGTGAAACTGAAATCAATTTCGAAGAATGTCGGCATCATTGAAAGCGTCTTTTCGCAGGATTCGATGCAGTTCTCCGGAAATCCGGACATCATACCTCCTCTGTGTCCGCTAATAATGATATCGCGCTTCGGTGAATAACGGAAATATGTCTGCAAATCTTCAAAGGAATTGATGCTGACTCTGTTGGCTTCAACTCCTGCTTTGAGAGACTGGTCTTTCACGACGACCTGCGCGTTGCTCTGAAATGATGCTGCGAGAATGATCGCGGCGATTGCTATATTTCTGATATTCATATCTTTTCTACGTCGTTATAAGCTTTTACGATTTCTGCTACCATGGGCTCGTCTGCTGAGAATCCTGTAGCCTTGACGACAGCCGCCTCGACTCCGTTCTCGTGGATTGTAGTCATAAGCTCAACGCTCTGAGGGTCTTCCGGATTGTCGAAATGCAGTGCGGCACCGGCTCCGAGCAGAATCTTGTCGTACGGCAGTCCGAAACTTCTCGCTGTCGTGGCCGGCTTTATCAATCTGTCGTCCGGAGACAGTTTGCGCAAAGGCTCACGTCCTACGCGATTGACATCATCCTGCAGATAAGGATTGTGGAATCTCTTGATAATCTTCTCGATATATTTGAAATGCGCATCGTGGTCGAATCCGAACTGCTTGACGAGCGCTTCACCGCTCTGCTGCATTGCGCTGCGCACGATGTTGAAGATTGTCGGGTCTGCAATGCTATCTCCGATTGTCTTGTGGCCTTTCATCTTGCCCAGATATGCGGTAATCGCGTGTCCTGTGTTCAATGTGAACAATTTTCTCTCGACATAAGCCAACAGGTTGTCTGCTAGGTGCATTCCTTCAATTTGCGGTGCAGGGCCTACAAAAGATTTCTCTTCCACGTTCCATTCGAAATATTTCTCGACGGCCACGTCAATCGGATTTTCACTCTTTACCGGCGGAACGATACGGTCCACTGAACAGTCCGGGAATCCGGTGTGTGACAGGCACCAGGTCTTCTGCTCGTCATCAAGATGTGAAAGCACTTCCTCTTTCAGTTGTGAAGATGCCATCAGTCCGTTCTCGCAGGCTATTATATTCAGCGGTGCCTCGATTCCGGCATCTTTCCTTGCTGCAATTCCTTTGGCAATGGCTGGTGCGATGAATTTGAGAATCCTAAGACCCACGGCGGTCGTGATTATTTCCGCTTCTTTGATTTTCTCGATTACTGCATCGGTGGAAGAATCTACGGCCGAAACGCCTGATATGAGAATGTCCTCACTCTCAACGTCCTTGATGTGTACGCAGTAATGTCCGTCCGCGTTGATTTTATCTACGATTTCTTTGTTGACATCAGCAAATACTACCTGGTAGCCGGCCTTTGAAAGTACTGCTCCGATGAATCCTCTACCGATATTTCCGGCTCCAAATTGAACTGCAAGTTTCATATTGACATAAATTTTATTGCTCTGAAGCCACGGCGGAATCTATCAGGTCTCTCGCGCTTCATATTTCTTGTTTTTGCGGCTATGTGCGTTTCATATAACCGAACTGCAAAGTTACCTTTTTTGCTTATATATTACAATATGAAAGCGAATTGAAAATTTTTATCAGAATATCCGCGCTGTTTCGATAGATAACGAAAATCATAATGGAAAAATACGTAACTTTGGCAGCGATTGGAATTCCGGAAAACTTTCTTCGGAAATCCTTTGTGGATTTTTTGCGTAATAAGACTGAAATAACATCTGAAACTGATTATAGTATGAATATGAAATCATTGTCAATTATAATGGTTATGACGGCCACACTGGCTGCTTTTTCGGGTACGAATGTATTTGCCGCAGAACCGCTGGAGCCTGCTGTGGGCACCGAGCGTAAGGCTGAATCAATGGTTAATGCAGTTTC
>CAVKAQ010000127.1:0-5840 GCA_963654225.1 Butyricicoccaceae bacterium
TCAATCCGCACAAACTGTCAATACTGCGCATTCTGACAATATTGTCGATATTGTCAATATTGACGACGATCTGCCGCTCCCGACATTCTCGCCCCGGCTGCGGGGCACGCTCCCGGCGTTCCTCGAAAGGATAGCCTCCCAGTCCAACTCTCCGGAAGACGCTGACATCCTAATCCTCGGCACAATGGCCGTCATCTCCGCCTGTCTGCCGCACGTCTCCGGAGTCTATGCCGACCGCACCGTCTATCCGAACCTGTTCCTCTTCGTCACCGCCAAGGCATCCTCCGGCAAAGGCCGCCTCGCCCTCTGCCGCTACATCGTCGAACCCATCCACGACCGCCTCCGCGAAATCAACGAGGCCGAAGTAATGGAATACAAGCAGAAGCTCGCCGAATACAACGCCGCCGGCAAAAAGAAAGTGAATATGGAAAAACCCGAAGAACCTCCGATGCGTATGCTCTTCATCCCTGCCAACTCCTCCGCCACAGCCGTCTATCAGGTGCTCGGCGACAACGGCGGAGCCGGACTTATGTTCGAGACCGAGGGCGACACCCTCGCCAACACCTTCGGCTCCGACTACGGCAACTACTCCGACGGCTTCCGCAAGGCCTTCCACCACGAGACCATCTCCTACATCCGGCGCAAGGACCGTGAATACGTGAATATCAAGAATCCGCGCCTCTCCACGCTCCTGACAGGAACACCCCGGCAGGTTGTCAACCTCATCACCGATGCCGAGAACGGTCTCTTCAGCCGCTTCATCTTCTACTTCCTCGACCTCCGCCTCGTCTGGAACGATGTGTTCAGCTCCGGCTCCGACACCACACTTGACGACCGCTTCCGCGAACTCGGAGCGGAATTCCACGACTTCCACACCATCCTCGAACAATCCAGCGGTATCCGCTTCTCCCTCACGCCCTCGCAGGCCGCCGACTTCAACGAAACCTTCTCCGCCTGGCAGACCGAATACAGCGACCGCTGCGGAGACGAGTTCGTGGCCTCCGTCCGACGGCTTGGACTCATCACTTTCCGCATAGCGATGATACTCTCGGCTCTGAGGATAATGGAGGACGGCAGCTTCCTTACGGAACTCAGCTGCCTCGACACCGACTACCGCAGCGCGATGACCGTCGCCGAGGTCATACTCCGTCACAACGCCCACATCTTCCTCACTCTCCCGAAAGCGGAAGCCCTCCAGACCGCCGCTGCCGCATCCTCCACGAGAACAACTCTCCAGCAACGCCAGTTCCTCGAAGCCCTCCCGTCCGAATTCGACCGCCAGACCTACACCGAAGCCGCCACCGCCCTCGGCATCAACCCCCGCACCGCCGACCGCATCATCCGCCGCCGGTGCGACTCCGGCCAAATCGAAAACATCGCCCACGGGAAGTACCGGAAGAAAGCCTTGCATAGAATCGCTGATTAATTGTCAAAAATTAACAATTTTACTACCTTTGCTATGGTTAAAAAAGAATATAACATTATGTGGTTGTTTCCAGAGAAAATACACCAGATAAGAGAAGAAAGGAATCTTTTCCAGAAAGATTTGGCAGAGGCCTTATCCATTGACACTCCGGCATATTGCCGCATTGAGAAAGGAGAACGAAGAGCCAGACGCGAACAGGTCATTACATTAGCTCGCTATTTGGATGAGGATAAAGAGGAACTCCTTACTCTATGGCTAGCTGACCAAGTGTCTGTTGTCCTTGCGACAGACCGAAAGATTGCAAAACGTGTTCTTTCTCTTGCGAAACAATCTATAAACGAATAATTATGGCAAAACTGAAATATAGAATATCGGAACCTCTACCAGCATTATTGGAGGAGAAAAGATCCTTATATGGACTGAGAACATATATCAGCCTGTTCAGCAGCGCCGGCGTTGGATGTTATGGATTCAAACAAGAGAACTATCACTGTATAGCCACCGTGGAGTTGCTTGAAAGGCGGCTTCGTGTTCAGCAGTATAATCAGAAATGCGTCTATAATAGCGGGTATATTTGTGGTGATATGACGGCGCAAGAGACCAAGGATAAGGTTTTTGAGCAGCTGGATATGTGGAAGCGCAACTATAACATCCAAGAACCTGATGTGATTATTGCGACACCTCCTTGTCAAGGGATGTCTGTAGCCAACCACAAAAAAGGTGATGAACTGAAACGCAATTCTCTGGTTGTCGAATCCATAGTGATGATTCGAAGAATCAAGCCTAAGTTCTTCATTTTCGAGAATGTCCGTGCTTTCTTGAACTCTGTCTGCACAGATATTGACGGCAAGGACAAGGCTATTCGTCAGGCCATAGATAATGATCTTTCAGGAGAGTATAACATCCTGTATCGTGTCGTTAACTTCAAAGACTATGGTAATCCGTCCAGCAGAACAAGGACTCTGGTACTTGGCGTGCGTAAGGATATAAAAGACATCACTCCATTGGATATTTTTCCAGACAGACAACCGGAAAGGACTTTGCGTCAGGTGATAGGCCATCTGCCATCATTAAAAGTAATGGGAGAGAGTGCACCAAATGACATATATCACAACTTCAGAAGTTATTCCCCACAAATGGAGAAATGGATTGCTGACATTAAGGAAGGGCAATCCGCTTTCGACAATACGGATCCTGCAAAAATTCCTCATCGGATAAAGGACGGCAAGGTCGTGTATAATGCTCAAAAGAACGGAGACAAATACACTCGCCAATGTTGGGATAAAGTGGCACCGTGCATTCATACGCGTAATGATATTATGGCGAGTCAGAATACTGTCCATCCAACAGATAACAGAGTGTTCAGCATCAGAGAAGTAATGCTGATGATGTCCGTCCCAGATTCGTTCCAATGGTCAGATATTCCTTTCGATGAGCTAAATAAGCTTGACTCTAAAGAAAAACAAGCTTTCCTCAAAAAAGAAGAAATGAATATTCGTCAGAATCTTGGAGAAGCTGTGCCGACAGTCATTTTTAGGCAAATCGCTAAAAAGATTCGTTATGCTATGGCCAAGAATGAATATACGGATACGGAGATAGAGCAAATCATCAAACGCAATAGCTTGACAGACGCTCAGAACTTGATGTCATTCATATATTCAAAAAAATGCCTCGGATTCCCTTTCTTATCTAAAGTAGCGGAGCTGTCAAATGTCAATCGTGAAGACAATGCCGCTTACTACACAAGGCAAGATATCTGTTATGCAATAATAAAGAATCTGCCGGATTTTGAGTACGCTACAGAGTTGAACATTCTTGAGCCGTCTATCGGGGTCGGAAACTTCTTGCCTGTGCTAATCCAAAAGTTTCGCTCAATTAATACTGTCAATATCGATGTTGTTGATATTGACAGCATAAGCATCGATATTCTTAAGGCCTTGGTATCAACAATGGATGTACCAGAAAATGTTCATATAAACTACATCGTGGATGATTTTCTTCTTCATAATTTCGAGAAATATTACGATGTGGTAATCGGGAATCCTCCATATAAGAAAATCACCAAGGAAAAGTCTTTGTTGGCCAAATATAAGGCAAACCTTTTCAATCAGGATACAAACAATATATTCTCATTCTTTATAGAAAAATCATTAAGGTTGGGGAATGTCGTATCCTTAATTGTTCCTAAAAGCCTTATCAATGCCCCAGAGTTTAATAAAACTAGAGAACTGTTGAATAATTATGAAATCAGCAATATAATCGACTTCGGCGAAAAAGGATTCAAAGGAGTAAAGATTGAGACGATCAGCTTCATTGCGAACACCAGAAATAAACCCAGGAAAACAAGAGTTGAGTCGTATATAACAAATGATGCTGAGGTATATGAACAATCATATATAACAGATCCAGCATATCCTTATTGGTTAATTTATCGTAATAACAGTTTCGATTCCGTTGCAAATAAAATGACATTCGATATCTTCAAGGTGTATCGAGACCGGCTAATTACAAAAGCGATTACGAAACCAAATGGTAAATTCAGAGTCTTGAAGTCTAGGAATATCGGCAACAATGAAATAGTCGATATCGATGGTTATGATTCCTATCTTGACGATATCAACTCTTTGGATGTATCGAAATTCCTAAATCAAGAGAATTGTGTCTTGGTTCCGAATCTTACATACAACCCTCGGGCTTGTATGCTGCCCGCAGGATGTATTGCGGATGGTTCAGTTGCTATCTTGACATTAAAAAATACAAGTATTAAAGTTTCGACAGAGGATCTGGCGTTTTATGCAACATCGCAATTCAATGAATTTTATGCGATTGCGCGCAATAGAGGAACCAGATCATTGAATATTGACAACAACTCTGTTTTTTTCTTTGGAAAACTAAAACACGCATAATTATGGATATGAAAACAGATATCATCAACTATTTGAATCAGTTTGATTTAGATGTTCGTAAAACCAAGGATGCAAGATTCTCCGACCAGAAATGTACTCCAGATGTCATTTGTTTCATAGCCGACTGCATCAGAAATTCTTTCTCCGAGGGCGATTTGTTCGACACCAATTCAATCTGGGAGACACAATACTTTATAAAGAATACCAGAGCAATCTTCAACAAGCCTTGGCCAAATGATGACAGGGCGAGGCATGAATATGACAAGTTTATTGCTCAACCTTTAAGACTTTTGGCATCAGCGCACATCCTTGAGTTGGAAAGGGAACACGGAAAGAATATATATAGAATCCGGAACGAATACTTGCTGGACTATATATCGCAACGGGAAAGAAATACATTTACATTCCTATCGTGCTATTTTGAAAAGGTTCTTTCTGACAGTGGTATTTTGCAGTATTTTCTTGAATACAAGGATAATCCGTCCCGAGAATCATATATGACTTTAAGAGATAGGTTCATTCGGTTTATGATTGGAAACACCGCAATCAATACTGCCGTGGAAGTACGACGTATCTTTCCTAAAATACTGAATGTCTTTGCTGTTGAAAATCAGATCCATGGTTCTGAAAGGGGAACAATCTCAAAGTATGTCTACACTTTCTCAGATTTAATGTATAACAGGAAGAACTGGAGAGACCTCAATAAGGATAAGAGTATTACCCGTCAGGAAGCAGTAGAGGATAGCGAGGATGTCAAGCAGCAGGAAGCATATAATGCATATTACGTCCAAAAGGCAATAGCTCTTATCCGTAAGATCCAGAAAGAAAGCGAAGTTCACGATCAATGGGGTCAAGGAGAGGCCACCCAAGTTCATCACATATTCCCGAAATCGCAATATCCACAGATAGCCCATTATCTGGAGAATCTAATTTTGCTTACGGCGACACAGCATTATACAAAGGCTCACCCAAACAACAAAACGCAGGAGGTGAACAAGGACTATCAACTCACCTGCCTTCTTGCAAAGGCCGATACGATAGACAAGTCTCTGAAGAAATTCGGAGAACGTTATTATCGAAAAGAATCATTCCTATATGTCATCAAGGTAGGATTGGATCAAGAGCAGGAATGGTCAATGACAATGTCATTTTCCGACATTAAACACCAACTGATTTTGGCGTATAATAAGTAAGCTATGGTATTATGGGGAAACCGGACAATAGAAGCGGTGTCGGACGGCAGTCAGTTGTTCCGCCGCGCTCCACAACCGCCAGCCCACCGACCCTTCTGATTCCGCTCCAGTCGGGCAAGACTGCGGACATCCTCCGCTGCGCTCCGGAAATCCACAGACTTGCTGTCCGACTTCCGCATTCCGTGCCTCCGAATCAGCTCTGACAATGTGCGCTACCAAAAAGGCGGTCTGCTGCGGAGACTGAAGTCCGCAAGCGGCCGTCAGACTCCTTGCAGGGTCAAAAGTCTCCTCTCTGTCGGCTGCGCCGCCAAGAAG
>CAVKAQ010000128.1:0-5798 GCA_963654225.1 Butyricicoccaceae bacterium
ATTTATATTGACTGGCAGAATAATCGATGACCCTGGCACCGCAGTGTAGTCATAATCTGGCAGATAAGTGGATTCTGAAAAATATATTGTTTTGGACACGATAGCATTTGATTGAAGCGTTCCTCTCGCCGACATAAACAGAATAATGTTTTTGTCCGCCAACGACCTGCTTACTGATAATGAGACATCACGTTTTACCGGCAGTTTCAATTCAGAATTTCCAGCTGTCATATTAAGCGGATCACGATCATCAATCACCATCCTCAACTGCGTTGACGAAGGGATGTCTTCAGATTCGGAATAAGTCAACTTAAATCTGCTCTCGCCTGCATAATATTGCAAATCAGCAGCTATAACCGGACGGAAATAATTCCGGGTCATATCAGAGACATTCTCCAGCTTTTCGTTTCGAAGATCGAGAATATGCTTGAATCCCAGATCCACTGAAGCATACAAGCCTATGCCTTCTGTACCATACCTATAACCTGCAGTCACACTGCTGTGCAAGTTGTTTTGTCTGAAATCCGTCGAATTGTTAAGATTAATCTGTCCTGTCAGCATATTGGTGTACAACCGATGATCGTAGTTATATTTATAAACGCTGCTGTACGAAATTAAAAGTCTCGAATCCGAAGAGACTTTTTTTGTCAACATCATCAAAACAGAAGGAGTAAAATTTCTTGTTGAAAGGCTGTTAACCAGCCATTCTCTACTCATCGTACTAAGAGACGTATCTATTCTTTCACCGTTTCCTTCCTTAATAGCACCGGCTATCATTGCACTTGATGTCACACTGAGGCCTTTTCTGAATTTCCTGGACCAACCGAATTTCAGATGAAATGCGATATTTGAATTATTGTTTGAGATTAGTTTGTCGTATTTTGAGAGATTGTCATCCACCTGTGAAGAAGACAGATTTTCATTCCAACCATCTGACTTGGAATAATCAACGTGTCCCGAAAATGAAAATCTGTTTTTACCTTTGAAAAAATATGCACTTCCATTATATTTCAAAGACTTAGCATCACCGAAAGACTTATGGACTGAAGAATCAACACGCTCCGTCCATTGCGTTGACGGCTCATATATCCTTATGTTGCCATTATTTTGAGTATTCTTGTCATATACTAAATTCAAAATGTGATTCCATCCGTACTTTTTCGGGACATCCCGACCTATCGTAATGCCTGCCTGAATATTATCTGTAGGAGATAAAGCTGCAGTTAATGCTTCTTCTCTGGCATTATGGTTACCTTCAATGCTTCCCGAATATCTGGGAGCATTATCTGCTGCATACAATCCGAATGAAGCACCGCCGCCATACAAGTAATTTGATTTCCCGGAATCGACATTGGACGGAATAACACCTGCGCCAGTGACCATTTTCACCTCTTGAACCTTTTTGAGCGGAGCTTTCGTATGCACGTCCATTACTCGCTCTTTTCGCGCATCAGGATCATCTGCAAGTTGGTCCGGGGCATCTTTATTGTAAACTTTGACAGACTTAACTTCGTCCGCAAGAACCATATCCATAGCGTTTTTAATATCCTCACCGAACATATTGTCCCCATTGAATATGATCCTGTCGATTTTTTCTCCGAGATATACCACCTTATCATCATCAACCTTCACTCCGGGAAGTTTTTTAAGGAGTTCTCTCAAGGCATCTCCAGTTCTGGTTTCAAATGCGACAGCGTTGAAAATTGTAGTATCCCCGTGCATTACCATAGCTATGGCATCGTCACGGATTACTATGGAATTCAGCTGCTGAGGGTCCTCGTGCATAAGGACACCCACAAACAAGTCACCACCTAAAGGCTTTGCATTTGGAATTCGGCCAGTTATCGCTTTATATCCGAGGTAAGATACAATCAGGCCAAGCGAATCTGTCTTGAAACTCGAACGAAAAAAAGCATTACCACGCTCATCTGAGACCATCTTTACTGTATCACGACTGTCTGTCACAGAGATAAAAGCACCCGCAAGACCAGCTTTCGAGACCGAATCACATACTTCAAAAATAATTTTCGACTTATTCAAGATAACACCATTACTATTGGAAGAGATTGAAGTCCCTTTCTTCCATTCAACAGTTACCTGAGCCTTTACAACAGATGATATCAGAACTGTTATCACCAGTAATAGGATATATCGACACGCTTCTTTCATAGATCTGTTGTGTACATTTCTTGGCTACAGTCAAAATATCATCCAAATAAATCAGGATTTTTGATTTTAAGGTACTCTGTTTGAAGTACGAATTGATTACTTGTAAAGATAGTAATTTATCAATAACGATGTCCTCGAACTGACCAAAAAGCTGAATCCCTTGAGTCGCTACGCTCCGAATACACTTACCCAAATAAAACGGTTATCCAATAAAGTTCAGAGTAAAAGGAAAGAGTCCGGCACAATACCGGACTCTTTACCAATAAATTTTTTATGTTAAGCCATCCAACTTTTTGGAGGCATATCACAATCACTACAGTTCCCAAGCGAGGGCTGAAGCGCCAAGTATGGCAGCATCAGAATCCTTCAGCTGAGAGAACACAATCTTGACCTTGTCTCGCCACAATGAAAGGACATTCTCGTTAAGCGCCTTCTCGATAGGATCGATCAAGAACTTTCTTGCCCTTGCAAGACCTCCGAAGAGGACAATCGCTTCAGGAGCACTGAATGCCACGAAGTCAGCGAAAGACTGGCCCAGAATTGTTCCGGTATATTCGAAAATCTTGAGTGCCAGGCTGTCGCCCTCTTTTGCAGCATCGTAAACATCCTTTGACGTGATGTTGTCAAGACTCCTCAATGAAGAAGGCTCATCGCTCATATCAAGCCACTCACGCGCAGTTTTTGCCACGCCCGTAGCAGAAGTATAGGTCTCAAGGCATCCGGTCTTTCCGCAGTTGCAGAGACGGCCGTTATGGCGCACTGCACAAACGTGACCGAGTTCACCGGCAAAGCCGTCGTGTCCGTAAAGAACCTCGCCGTTGATGACAATACCGCTGCCGACACCGGTACCGAGAGTAATCATAATGAAGTTCTTCATACCTCTTGCGGCACCGTAGGTCATTTCACCCATTGCAGCCGCATTTGCGTCATTGGTAAGCGCGACAGGAATCTCGCCGCCCATCTGCTCCTTCAAGAGTTTAGCAACAGGGACTGTTCCTTTGTTACCCCATTTGAGGTTGACTGCATTCTCGATTTCTCCGGTGTAATAGTTACCGTTAGGGATACCCATACCGATTCCTCGAACCTGTCCTTCTACACCTGCATCAGTAATCACTTTGTTGATTGCTTCCGCAAGTTCAGCGATATAAAGCTCGACTGAATCATAAGTATCTGTGCGGATTACCGTCTGAGCCAGAACCTGGCCACGCATATCCACCACGCCGAGTTTTGTTGTCTGCCCTCCGACATCGACACCGACGACATAAGGCATATCCATTTTATACATAATTCTTTATTAAGTTTAGCAAGAAATTGATTCCTTGCGTTGATTATTCAACAGGGATATCTTTATTGACATTCTTGCAGCCTGACACTGCGTAGTAAAGGATGTAGCAAAGCATTGCAACTACCAGCCAGTAGCTTGCCATATAACCGGATTTCATAGCGATGAATTCCTGGATAAGAGGCATTACGCCACCGCCGACTACCATCATCATGAATATGCCGGAAGCCTGCTCCGTGTATTTTCCGAGTCCTTCTGTACTGAGGTTGAAGATACCGCCCCACATAAGAGAGGTGCAGAGACCGCAGAGCACGAGGAAGAGCGCCTTCATCGGAACGCCTGTCGCAAGAGTAAATCCGTTCTCGACACTGTATGCAGGCATTGACATCGTCACTGATTTAGGCAGGAAGATGGCGATTACCACAAAGCAGATTGCGAGAGAAGAAACGGCGATCAACTGAGTTCTGGTGCTTACTTTTCCGCTGATGAATGAGCTGCAGATACGGCCTACCATCATAAGGAGCCAATACACAGCTGCGATCGCGCCACCTATAGCTGCACCGTTGACAGCGATGCCGGCGCCTTTTTCAGTCGCATCTGAGAAATAGAATATCAGCTGAGCAGGAATACCTACCTCAATGCCGACATAGAAGAATATTGCGACAACGCCGAGTACCAGGTGACGGAAACTCCAGGCGCTGTGAGGATCTTTCGCACCCTCGACTGTTTTTCTCTCAGCTGCAGGCTCAGGTATGCTTACAAATGAAATTATCACGAATGCCAATGCGAACACGCCCATTGCGATGAAAAGAAGCGGAGCCACATCGCTCATCGCGGTATTGGCTGTAACGGTACCGATAAGCATTCCCACGAGAAGCGGGGTGAGCGTACCAGTCAAAGAGTTCAGGGAACCTCCGATCTGAATATACTGGTTACCTTTGTTTCCGCCACCGCCGAGGATATTCAGCATAGGATTCACAACGGTATTGAGCATACATACGCAGAATCCGCAGACGAATGCGCCGAGCAGATATACGTAAATCGCTGAATTACCGAAGAATGAGAGGCTTGAAAGCCACTGTATCACGACTCCGATGAAGCCTGTAGCCAGAGCGATCAATGTGGTCTTCTTGTAACCGAAGCTGACGAGCATCTTGCCGGCAGGAATACCCATAAACAGGTATGCGGCAAAGTTCATCATATTACCCATCATTCCGGCCCAACTGTACTCTCCTTTCCAGATGTTGCCGAACGGAGCAGCCATGTTCGTCACGAATGAAATCATCGCGAAGATGAAGCACATTGTGATGATAGCAACAATGTTTGATTTTTTTTGTGTCATATTCAATGTTTTATGTTTTGTATCTATTGAAATTTGATTTCCAAAGCGTGTAACGATTTTCTTTATCGTTTTGCAAATCCGCGTAAAATTACTAAAAATTCCTCTTGAACACAACAAAATCAACAAGAAGCCACTTCGGAAAATAAAATCTATGCAAAAAGGCGGATATCAGTTTTTCAACTGCTAACCGCCTGCATTTTTTATTTACAAACTGCTTTTACTTATTGAAGTAGCGTTTGTACAGACCGAGGAAACCCGCTCCGTGACGGGCTTCGTCTTTTGCCATTTCGTGAACTGTATCGTGCACATCGTCATAGCCGAGCTCTTTCGCTCTCTTCGCGATGGCAAGCTTGCCCTCGCAGGCACCGCCCTCAGCCTCGATTCTCTTCTCAAGGTTTGTCTTAGTATCCCAGACAACCTCGCCGAGCAACTCTGCAAATTTCGCCGCGTGCTCAGCCTCCTCAAAAGCATACCTCTTGAACGCTTCAGCTATCTCAGGATACCCCTCGCGGTCTGCCTGACGGCTCATAGCCAAATACATTCCCACCTCGCTGCACTCTCCAAGGAAATGAGCCTCAAGGCCTTCGTGCACTTCCTTGTCGCAGTCTTTCGCTGAGCCTATCTTGTGCTCGCAAGCCCACTCAATAGGACCATCTTCCTTCACCTCGACAAACTTGTCTGACTTCGCGTGGCACAACGGGCACTCCACCGGTGGATTTTCGCCTTCATACACGTATCCGCACACGAGGCATCTGAATTTCTTTTTCATTTCTCTTACTCCTTTTAATTGTTGATTATAGCCATTTTACAATAATTCTTATTTTGAATTATTATAATTTAAGACAAAGATACGAGATTTTTCCGAATCTCCAAACACAGTGAGAACATTTTAAGACCAATTCCTCGGGAACAGTCGGACCAGATGCTCAAGACGGTTATCGAAAGACATAAGCATAGCCCGCCCCATTACGAGCGCATTTACAAAGCAGCCAGAGTATCCGATGC
>CAVKAQ010000129.1:0-5779 GCA_963654225.1 Butyricicoccaceae bacterium
GTATTAGTGTCGTTCCTATCATCTTGTTCAAGCAACAATAGGGTTTCGAATGTTATAAAAACAATTCGGGTTGAAGATTGTCAAGTCAATGAATTTACTTGGCAATCTTGTCTAGATCATAATTCTCATAGTATCAGTTTACAAGATTCTTCAAAGGCCTTTTCTTTTGCTGAAATCTCTAAGCTCGTATATAGAAATGATAAAATCTACATCTTGGATTGGAGAACACGAAGAATTATATCTTTTGATGCGGAAGGAAATCCATTGACTGTGCTGAACAAGCGCGGCAGAAGCGATGCTGAATATCTTCAGATCAGCGATTTTGATATCGATGGCAATGGTGACTATTGGATTCTGGACGGACAAAAGGATGCTGTTATCCACTATTCTGACAATGGTAAATTATGTGCTCAGCACAAGACGGAGGGAAAGCAGTATTCATTTATAGCCTATATTGGTGAAAAATTATTGCTGGGAATATCTCAGTGGGATAAATCTGACAATAAATTCGCTATAGTAGATACTAATCTGACAGTGATTTCCAAGTGTGGAGTTATGCCCAAACATTCTGACTCTAATTTCTCATTCCCTTGTTGTGGTTTTTCATCAATAAATGAAACCGTACAATACAACAATCCGATTGATGATAATGTGAGTGTTGTAAAAGGAGACGAATATCTTGGGGAATATTATTTTGATTTCGGCTCAAAACGAGTTCCGGATGAAATAAGAGATGACGTAGAACCCCACTTGAAGGAATTGGCGAACTATTCATTCTTGGCAAATGTAATAGGTGTGTTTGATGATTTTGTTGTCGGTACATTGCACGAGTCGAGCGGATATGCTGATTTTGTCTTGGATATGAAATCGAAGAAAATATTCAAGCAACCTATAGCAGCTACCGGTTATCATCTGACGTCGATATGCGGCGATAAAGTCTTTTTGTCCGGCTACGATGAAGACGCCGGTAGAACGCTGCTCGCTTATGTCTCGGCTGATTCCATTCTTGAATCCATTAATGAATGATTCGCTTAGTCATAAACAGGATTATGAAGTGTAATTATTCTGGTTATTTAGTATCGTTTCTACTCTTTTGTATTTCTCTCAGCGGATGTGGGGACTATTCTCTGCGAAAAGATATGAAAGAGTTTATGAAACGTGAAATTGAATTTCCTGCAGAACTTCTCAAATATACAGGCGGGCTTGTATCTGATGGTACTATCACTTTCGACAGGCCTACTTTAGTCTTGCTGTATGGAAAAGATATGTGTGCAGGGTGTGCAATTAGTCAATTATTTGACTG
This sequence comes from Butyricicoccaceae bacterium, assembly GCA_963654225.1. Lineage (GTDB taxonomy): Bacteria > Bacteroidota > Bacteroidia > Bacteroidales > UBA932 > Cryptobacteroides. Next base: position 1,304 of record CAVKAQ010000129.1, read on the forward strand.
CAGTACAGGTCTTAAGCATATAGAACAATCTGAGAAATGCGAAGTTGTTATATTGTTTTCTCCTGCTGAAGATAATGTTCTGGAAGTTCAAGATGAATTAAGAAAAGCAAAACTGCCACTGACGATATATGTGGATCAGTATGGTGACTTCTATAGATTAAACAAGAATTTTCCTTCCTCGACCATATTTCACAGTTTCCTATTGGATACAGATAAGCATCCAATTTTTATTGGAAATCCACTGGATAATGAAGCATTGATGAATGTTTTTAAGCGAGCATTGGAGAATACTTGGAGGATACCGAAGGAATAATTTATATGTTTTGAAATGAAACAAGAAATGTTTTAATTTTGTTACGACATAATTAACACATTATAATAACCTGAAATATGTCCAGCCCGTTTAAATGCTTGGTCGTGTTTGTCGCGATTATTGCATCCTCTTGTCGTAGCAGTCAAGTGGATACGGCGTTGCGGTTGGCTGGAGAAAACAGAAGCGAACTGGAAAAAGTTCTGGAATACTTTGAAAAAACCGGCGACGAAGAAAAAATCGCAGCATCCCGCTATTTGATAGAGAATATGCCAGGGCACAAATCGATGCGTGGGGATTATGAGGAATACTGGAAAGAGGCGGACAGAGTGCTTTCGGCTTCTGACGGTTCTCTTTCTATTCTAGATTCCCTTGAAAGCCTTAAATCAAAATATGACGGTCGGATTTATTATGATTACGACCTGAATTATATCTCTGCGGACTACCTTATTCACGATATCGAAACCGCATTCAAACAATGTCGTGAAGGCGAGTGGGCGCGGCATCTTACTTTCGAAGAATTTTGTGAATGGCTGCTGCCATATACTTGCGCCGACAATCAGCCTTTGATGAATTGGCGAGACAGCCTTTCGGATTTTGCCAGAGGTTTTATCGACCATCTGAACGAGTGTGACGAGTTTATCGGTAACCCACGCGCGGCAATCACGAGAGTGAACAATAAGTTGATACCTATGGTCTCGCAGCAGAAGTGGGTGCATTCTGGTCACGGCTTCCCGATTTATTCGCCTTCTGTTTTTGTGAAACTGCCAGGGGCTTTCTGCAACGAATATATGAATATGGGAATCCTGATTATGAGGAGTAAAGGTATTCCTGTAGGAATGGACTACACATCGCAGTTCTCGGACCGCAAGTACGGGCATTATTGGAATGTTTTTCCGAATTTGCGAGGACGAACGACGGTATTTACATCATTCGGAATAAACCCTGACTATCCGCATTATGCGCAGGCGAAATTTGCGAAAATATTTCGCAGGACATATGCCCCGAATAAAGATTACCTTGCCTTGCTTAACAGGAATTCCGGAAAGATTCCCCAAATGTATGATTCTCCGTTCTTTAAGGATGTTACATCCGAATATCAGGAAACATCAGATTTGGAAATTGACTTGAAGAAGAATGTGAAACTTCCGAGTAAGGATGTTTATATCGCCGTTTTCGACAATTCAGAATGGAAGCCGGTTTTGTGGGGTAGAAGAAAAGCGGGGAAAGCGGTGTTCAAGGAAATGGGACGCAATATAACCTATATGGTGTTCGGATATGTGAACAAAACGCTGGTCTCGATAAGCGAGCCTTTCTTCGTTGACAGTTTCGGAAAGGTTTCGTATATCGGAAATACGGAAACGGCGGAAGTGAACGGGACGATCAGTTTCAGGCTATATCGGAAATATCCGATGTTTCAGCACGTGATGCTTACACAGCCAAGTCTTCACGGCGGTCTGCTTGTCGGTTCTGATGACAAGACGTTTTCTAATCCGGACACAGTATGCGTGCTGCCGGATTGGGAATTGACTTCCGGAATCGTACCTGCCAATCAGAAAAAAGCGCACAGATATTGGCGTTTTATCTCTAACAGAAGATCCTTGTCTGATATGGCGGAGTTGTATTTATACGAGAAAGGCGGTGGAATATTGAATGTAGAGTGCGGCGTGGATTCCTTACATAATATGTTCGACGGAGATCCGCTGACATATTTTTCTGCAAAGAGAGATCACTCTGAAGGAATTATAGATACTGAAAGGTCTGTTGAACTGGATCATATTTCGTATATCCGCAGGGGAGACGGCAATGCGATTGTCCCTGGCGATACTTATCGGGTATCTTGGTGGAACGGAACCGGGTGGGCTGCTCATTGTGTTGTTGATGCTGAAGATGTTTATATCCAGATAAACGATATCCCTTCTGATAAGTTGTACTACATTGAAGGACTTTCCAGAGGAGAGCAGAACAGAATATTTACCTATAACTCAGGCGCTACACGACCTGTCTGGAGGTGATATGGGATTATAAGATTATCGTGATAATGAAAAAAGATACGATAGTAAAAATGTTATTGGTTTTTGTGACAGTATTGTTCGTCCTGTGGATTATACTGTTACTATATTCCGAAAATCGTTCGTCCTCGGTGTCCTTAATGAAAAGGACTCAACCATTGACGGAAGAATTGAAGCCATTGACATCGATGTCTATTTTGGATACAGTTACGAATATTAGCGTTGAACAGGGTGATACTTTGACTGTTACGTATAAAATTGTAAACACTGGAGTAGACTCGTTATTCATTTCCAATATTAATCCTGATTGCGGTTGTACAGACTATAAGATAAGTTCAAAATCATCAGGCACGTCAGATACTTTGTCTCTAAATGTTCTAGTGGACACAAAAGGTAAGTTCGGGGATAATTTGATACATATTGTTCTGGAAGCAAATACTCCTGAGAAAATGTATATGGTGAGATTACCCTTCTATGTGCGTTCTGGACAAATCCCAACTGATTCACTTGAAACAAAACGCAATTTTAGATTTCATAGAATGCGGGTTGGTGAAACTAAAATCATTTATTCAAAGATCAAAAATAATTATCACAAGGATATACTTGTTGAATTGATGACTTCATGTGATTGCATTGATGTGGAGCCTCGTAGCATTTACGTTAAGTCTGGTAAGCAATGTGAATATGTAATAAAGGCTCGTCCTGCCACAAAAGGGGATTACTCTGAGTATGTTATTTTGTGTGTGGCAGGAACGAAGCATAGGATTAGAGTGGATGTGACAGGAACTGTAGACTGATTATGCCCAGTGAGGGGGCATTCCTCACGAATTTTTAAATATTTCAAACATGAAGAAATTCATAATTATTGCTGTTTTAGCCGTTATGGGTGCAGCTGCAGCAACGTTCGTTGTTGGTGCTAAAAGAGTCAGCGCTAATATGAACTTGATTTTCACGGAATCGGTAGATGCTCTGGCTGGAAGTGAAGGCGGAGCGATGGTAATATGCCGTTGCGGGTCTTTTTTAGGAAGAGGGTGCAAAGCCTCGCATAAGGGTAGTACCTGCGCTGGTGGTGATAACACTAAGTGCTGAGATTACGATGGAAATTGTTAAAGTCAGTATTCTTTTATGAATGTGATTAAAACTAACATATGGAGGCTACTGGATGTAGCCTCCATTGTATCGTTAATGTTGCTGATGGGTTCGTGCAATAACAATAGCAATATTTATGACTCGATGCGCAGAATTGCAAGTGATGAAAAGCCGATGTACAATAATCTGCAACTGGAACAGATTCAGTTGGATTCAGTACGTTTCTCAGGTGAATCTTTTTCTTGGGCGCAAGAGGGCCAGGGGATATGTTACTTAGATAGATTTTACGGTTGGCTATATAGATTTGACGCAAATGGCCATCTGATGAAGAGGTCTTTGGGTTATGGTAGAGCAGCTAATGAATCTACAATCAAGCATTGTATGATAGGTACAATGTCTAATGACGGAGAGTTGGCGATAGCGGGAACTAGCCTCGATTTTGAATATTTCTCAAAAGATTTGACCGCTGTTAACAGATTTCTCATTGTCGTGGATCAGAATAAAGAATATACAACTTCAGATTTTCTGAATTATACGACTCCGGATGACTGCATTGCCAGATTTCATAACGGCAAACTATATGAAAGCCTGTTGACAGATGACCCGGATTTTATGTTTGGACCAGATTATGAGAAAGAAGTTTACCATATCGGAGTAGTTGATATGAAAAACGGAAAGGATCTCAAATCTGAGATTCAAGGACTTCCGTCTATGTTTAGTGCGGACAGATCGAAGTATAGAGCTCTGGATTTCGTGTCTTTTGATATTGACGGTAAAGACAATTTATTCGTGAATTTTGCTGCCGACTCTTTGATTTATGTCTTTGATCATAACAGAAAGCCTAAGTATGCCTTCGGACGCGCAGGTAATGATATGGATACTGATTATGAAAGATTTGGTTCTTTGGATGAGATGGATGCTTATGAAACAAATCTTACGCAAAAAGGTTACTATTCTTGGGTGGAATATATCGATGAGACTGGAATATGCTGTCGATCATACAAGAAGGGTGCTATATCAGAATATGACGGCCTTCAGGTATACAAAGATGGGAAGTTGATAGCT
>CAVKAQ010000130.1:0-5763 GCA_963654225.1 Butyricicoccaceae bacterium
TAGAATAGAAAATTCGCCATAATTATGTGGATAGCTTATTTCAGACAAATATAGCAAATGTTGATGGTTATTGACAGATTACATTGAATGTTTTATACGCTTTTGCACCAACCCCTCTTTTTTTACGGCCAATTCAATATGAACCATCAGAAAAGCTCATAAAAAATCACTAATTTTGTAGCGCAAGTGCACATTCCGCTAACATTATGTTGTCAACGTTTTTACGATGACAGGGAAAATGCGTGAATGCAAGGGTTTATTGACACGACACATATTTTATGATGAATAACACCTTACTGGATAACTCCGAAGAGCGGTTCACTATGTTGAACGCCCTTAAGCAATGCCTGCGCAACACTTCCTGCGATGACATCCGGATTGCTACAGGTTATTGGGACTTGCCGGCAATATGCCTCATATCAGAAGAATTGCGTGCATTCCTCGAGAAGGAAAACCGGTCAATGAAACTGCTTATCGGTTCTGACCCGATAGTGAAGGCTTATCAACTTCAGAACCCCATCGTAGATGCCAAATTTCCGGAAGATTACATAAAACGGGACATAAACGACTTAAAGATTTCCGAAGAATATATCTCAGCTGTAAAACTATTGTTGGACTTCTGCAAAGACGAGGAAGCCGACTCAAAGCTGCAAATCAGAATCTACAAACGCAACGAGAACGATGAAGCTCAATTCTTCCACGCCAAATGCTACATCTTTTCCGGACAGGGTTATGCAAACGGAATAATAGGCAGCAGCAATTTTACAAAAAAAGGCCTCATCGACAACTCGGAATTGAACTATCTTGAATCACAACCAATGATAGTTGCCGCACAGCCAAGCGAGATTCAGCCTTCCAAGGGGCATATCGTGTGGTTTGACGAAAAATGGAATCTGGCCGAACCCTGGAACAAGACTTTCATAGAAGAGGTTCTGAAACCTTCGCCTATCGGACGGGCTACGGAAAGAAAAGAGGCGGAACGCCACCAGAGCGCTCAACTGACCCCATACGAACTATACATAAAACTACTCCAAACCAAATTCGGAAACCTTGTCGACAAGGATTTGAACGGTATGATTGAGAGTTATCTCCCTCAAAAGTTCGACCCGCTTGAATACCAGATTTCCGCCGTCAAGCAGTGCTACTCCATAATGAAAGAGCACGGAGGCTTTATGCTCGCGGATGTTGTCGGATTAGGCAAGACAATCGTCGGTACACTTCTCATAAAACACTTCCTGACCTTGCCGGACGAGAACGGCCGGGAACAAAAAGTACTTGTCGTTACACCTCCCGCCATCAAATCATCCTGGATTAAGACCATAGCGGATTTTGACAAGAACTCACAAGACAGAATATCCCCATTCGTGGATTTCATAACCACCGGCAGCATCGGCAACCTTGTAGATGATGTCGATGACCTTGAAGCAGACGACTCGTATATAGAGGACACGGACAGCGGAGACTTCCAGACATCGATTGAACACAAGAACTACGGCTTGATTCTGATTGATGAAAGCCATAAATTCCGGAACAGCGGCACAGCAATGTACAAGACGCTCGATGACCTTATCACCCAGATTGGAGCAGACACCGGCTTCTATCCGTACATCGGCCTCCTGTCTGCTACCCCACAGAATAACAGACCGGATGATCTCAAGAACCAGATTTACCTTTTTGAAAGAAACCACGCAGACAGCACATTGAGAAAGGCCAATGGCGGCAACATCGAACGATTCTTTTCAGACATCAATCTGAAATACGGCAAACTGATTCACTCTGCGGAAGACGACCATTCCACTCCTGCTGAAAAAAACGCCCAACTCAAGCAGTTATCCACTGAAATCCGGGACTGCATACTGTCGGACATTCTTGTCAGAAGGACGAGAACCGATGTGATGAAATATTATCAGGACGATGTTGTCAAGCAGCATATCGTATTTCCTAAGATTTCCGGTCCTCACGCATTGGAGTACAAAATGGAAAAAGGTCTGGCTGAACTGTTTGCGGAAACGATGAACCTCATCGCCCCAAAAGACAACTTCCAGTTTGATGACAACCAGTACTTGTGTTACTACCGATATAGAGCCATCGAATACTTCAAGGACAATGATGTAAAGAGCCTCTACGTCGGAAGGAAAAATATGACCGCCGAACGCTTCTCAAGACAGCTTGCCCGCATTATGCAGATTAATCTGGTAAAACGCATTGAAAGCAGTTTCACGGCATTCAAAGCCTCGCTGTTGAATCTGCGCCGGTACACCCAGAATATGATAGATATGTGGGAACACGATGCGATTTTTGTCTGCCCGCAAATCGACGTCAATAAAGAATTGGACCGAGAGAAAAACTACGACAAGACACACCGCATCTGCTCTTTTGAAGAATGTGCGGCAGACATCCGGAATAAGATTAAGCGGCTTGACAGCACAGGCAACAACGAAAACGGCAGGAATAAGGAATACAAAAAAGCCGACTTCGACCCGGCATACATTGACTTATTGAGAAACGATTATGCGCTGATAGACAGATTGTGCAACCGCTGGAACACCTACAGCAATGACCCTAAACTGGAAGTATTCAAGGCAGAACTCAAAGACACCCTCTTTGACAAAACAAGAAATGCACCGCAGAAACTCGTCATATTCACGGAAGCCATCGACACGGCGAACGCGATAAAATTGGCAATAGAAACGACCACAGAGAATCTCAATGTCCTGCTGATTACGGCTTCTAACCGTGATGTGATGGAACAGACAATCAAAGAGAACTTCGATGCAAACTATGACGGCCCGAGAAAAGATGACTATCAAGTGATTGTCACCACAGAAGTCCTCGCCGAGGGCGTGAATCTGCACAGGGCCAACTGCATCCTCAACTACGACACCCCTTGGAATTCGACAAGACTTATGCAGAGAATAGGCCGCGTGAACCGTATAGGTTCCACCCAACCGGTCATCTATGTCTATAATTTTATGCCGAGCGCAGAAGGAGATGCCGAGATTCAGCTCGTAAAGAAAGCCCACGTGAAACTGCAGTCTTTCCACACACTGTTCGGAGAAGACAGCCAGATATTCAGCACAGACGAAGAAGTCTCCAGCTATGACCTTAACACACAAGTCAACGGAGAAGAATCCCCGATGGAAAAATTCATCTACGAACTCAAAGAATTCAAACTGAACAATCCCATACGATACGGGGAACTGCTTTCCCTTACAGATAATCTGGAAATGTCAGTCAGCAATCCATCCGGAGAAAACTACCTCGTAGTCAGGACGCCATTTATGTCCGGACTGTTTGTGAAAGTGGATTCAGACCTGAATGCATCCTGCATATCAGCTCTGGATATGTACACCTCGTTCAAAACGGACCCGGATACCACATCCGGCACACTGCCTGACAACTGGGGCGACATAAAGTCCAGAGCCACCCTTGCGGTCAACCAGTCCTTGAGCAGTATGACCAACAGAATCAAGAACAGCCAAAAAGCGACCAAAGCAAAAGGAATCATCAACTCGCTCAAAGACCAGCCGATGTCAAAAGAATCCAGACGACTGCTCGCTGACGCATTCAATCTGATTAACAGAGGCAATATCGACATAATCAAGACCGTACTCGCATTGGAGCCGTACTTCAAGGACAAGTCCAATTATCTGTTCGAACTATCACAGAACGAGTTAGATGAGATAATTTCAGATAAAATCAGAAATGTCGTAGCCAATGTTGAAAAGAAATACGGCAAGGCTGAAGTGTATATCGGCTTGGCAAAATAATATTGAGAAAGATGGCACTTAAAGAATACCTCCAACAACAATATCAGGGAAGAGAGTCCTTCCTGAAAAATGTAGTCTTCCCGATGTTTGGGGAAGACCTGTTTGAAGACGGCTTCAACGAATCAGTCCTGAGCATCAAGCCGGAACTGATTCCTCTGGCTCAATCCTCAGGAATCGAATCCATATTAAGAATCGGAACCATAAATGTAGATTTCAACCCGATAGACATCTACGACATCACTGTCTCCGACAAAGTGCAGATGCAAAGGAACAGAGTATCCATCCAGATGCTTGTCAGAAGGATAATGGACACCTACTCAAGTTCTTTTATGATTTTCCACTACAAGGACAACAGCAGCTGGGATTGGCGATTCACATTCTGCAGCAAGAAAGGAAACAATGAAGAAAGCACCGACAGCAAAAGATACACATTCCTTCTCGGGCCGAACCAGTCGTGCAGGACGGCAGCCGAGAATTTCGAAAAGCTGATAAAAATCGAAGACAAAGAAAGCATAACGGTAGAGAGCATCATTGCCGCATTCGATGTCGAAGCCCTTTCAAGAGAGTTCTTCGGCAAATATAAGGAACATTACTCAAGATTCGTTTCTTATATGTGCGATGAAGCGAACGGAATGCGCAATGACTTTATCGACAGCAGCTTTGATAAGGCAGGACTGGAGGCGGCCAAGATAAAGGACAAGGAAGAAAAGCCTATAAGAGACTATGTAAAGCGCCTCCTGGGAAGAATCGTATTCCTGCACTTCCTCCAGAAAAAAGGATGGATGGGTGTTCCCGTTGGAAAGGAATGGGGCGAAGGAGACAAAGATTTTATGATGAGTCTTTACGAGAATGCCTCCGAATCACAACGAGCCAACTTCCTTGATGAAATATTGGAACCGCTCTTCTCTGATGCCCTTAACGCCGACAGAACCTCGAACGGAGACCTGTTCGACACCAAAGTCAATCTGCACTGCGGCTCCACCGTCAGAATCCCGTACCTCAACGGAGGATTGTTTGAAAGGGACAAATACGATGAGCCGAAGACAGTCTTCCCATCCTCATATTTCAAAGACCTGCTGGAATTCTTCTATCAGTACAACTTCACCATCGATGAGAACGACCCGAATGATGCACAGGTTGGAGTTGACCCGGAGATGCTGGGACGGATTTTTGAAAACTTGCTCGAAGACAACAAAGACAAGGGCGCATTCTACACCCCGAAAGAGATAGTACAGTATATGTGCCGACAGGCACTTGTCGCCTACCTGCAAACTGATGAAGACGATACCGTAAAGTCACAGATAGAAAAATTCGTGGCGACCTATGATGTCAACGAGATTGGCGGTGCGGAGTCAGACCTTGCCCGGACGCTTGATGCGAAACTGAAAGAAGTGAAGATTTGCGATCCTGCCATCGGTTCAGGCGCATTTCCTATGGGACTCCTCAAGGAACTCTTCCTGTGCAGAGGAGCAATCGAGAACTTCGACAACGCATCCGAAATCAAGAAGCACATCATCCAGAACAACATCTACGGCGTTGACATCGAAAAAGGTGCGGTTGACATAGCCAGACTCCGCTTCTGGCTCTCACTCATTGTGGACGAAGACACGCCGAACGCACTCCCGAACCTTGACTACAAGATTATGCAGGGCAACTCGCTTCTCGAAAGTTACAAGGGAGTGGATTTAAGCCAATTAACGGCAAAAAAACAAGAGATTTCTGAAGCACATCAGCTTACAATTTATGAGGATGAATCTGACTTACAGCGTCTGAAGCTAAGGAATTTGCGAGATCGGTACTACGACTGCCCTGACCACAATGAGAAAATAGAGCTGAAAAAGAATATATCCGGCTGCATACAATCACAGCTGGATTACCTAACCCTCTCAAATCAAGGAAAATATGGTGAAGACATTATCGACCTGTCGAAAATCGATGTTGCCGGTAACGACCAGTTCTTCCTCTGGCACACCTGGTTCTCTGATGTTTTCAA
>CAVKAQ010000131.1:0-5560 GCA_963654225.1 Butyricicoccaceae bacterium
GCCAAGATTACAGGCTTCTCTGTCAAGCATCTTTCGCATCCTCGTGGTAACTTCTCCGTCGCCACATATCTCTTTATAAGTTTCAATATATTCTTTTTCATCATCGGATAAGGATGGCTTCAACTGCGATTCAATCAAAGCAGCCCTCTCTTCAGACACCCCAAATTTAAAACGCTTTCTCTCAAGCATCCTTCTCGCCGCATCATCAATGTCGCCATCCTCAAGCATAAATAGCACCTCTTCTTTGTATTGCTTCTCTTCTGGGCTAAGAGAAGAACCAGATGTGATTTGCCAATTCTGAGCATTTCCGGAAATTCCAGAAATACGGAATTCTCGATGGGCCTGTTCTGTCCTACAGTGAGCGGAGATTCAAATAGTACTTCAGGTTTCATAGATAGACTAACCTCCCATTATTACGCGATACCAATAATCCCAGCTGTAGCCTACAGATGGGTGATACACACAGATTGCACGGACTTTCTTACCGCTGGCAAGCTTGTAATATCCATTCTGGATTTCATACCCGTCAACCTTCATCTGAGGTTCGTCTTCCCATCTCTCTCCAGGAAGATTGTTCCATAGTCGGACACCCCATACAACAAGAAGGTCCGGCTGGTATTGATCCAGCACTGAGAAGAATGGCTCGGCCGCTGCACGATACTGCTCCGGAGTACCTGCCTGTCGCGGCCCTTGCATTGCCACCTGCAGGAAATTGTAGAACAGCAGAGAGTTCCAGATCTTGATGCTCTCGTCAGGATTCGTCTCGTGATTCACCAGCGAGCGCTCAAACTTGAGGTATGTGGACATCCATCCCTCGCGTTCATTATTCTGGTTGAGGTATGCCCTGACAATGTCCGGGGTGAATTCATTGCATTTGCAGTTGAAGTTCTGGCCACAGACCTTGCAGTTCTCCTCACAATAGTGGCTCTCCCCGAGCACCATAATCCGCTTGCCGAAGATGCCGCCGGAAAGATAGTTGGGGCCGACCCAGGGATTAAAGAAAACCATACTATAAAATTATTGGGGTCTGCTCGTAAACCTCTGACCGTAGATTAATTTGTCCAAGGAAATAATCATACAATGTAGCCAATTCAGCTATCTTTTCTTGAATGGCCTTATTACTTGAAATCGTGCGTCCAAGCTCAAGTTTCATTTGGTTTATCTCATTTAGCTTGTTATCATAATTTGCCAAGATAGAGTCCCTGATCTCAATTTCAAGTTTCCTTCGGGTGTCCTTGATAGACTTCCTTACATTAGCATCATAATTATCGCGGGCTACCTTAATCTCTTTGATTCGTTTTTCTTCTGCACGTTTCTGTTTAATATCCAGACCAATAGAGATTGCGGTGGTGATAACAGGGACTCCAAATTTCCCTATTTTCCCTATTTTCGCTGCGGTATTAACAGCTTCCCACGGCTTAAAATTATGTCCAAAGAACTTTCCTACACTATATACGATATTGTGCATTTGGCTCCCGGAGGCCTGAGCTATGCCACTTAATGACTGTATTCCGGACATACAGGATACTTTTTGTCCACCTTTAGAGAGCATATCAAGAAATCTCCTTTGACCTTCAAGATTTTTTCTCTCATAATCGGAGATGCTTGGCGAAGCTATCTTGGAATCGATATCGCTCATATACATCACCATAGAGTCTTTGTGAACAAATTCGGACATGTCATTTATCAACTCGCCATAATTATCATTGGCTTTTTTCTCGACATCTTTAGTAAAATCTACCACCAAACTATTTATCTCTTTTGAGAGATTGTCTGATTTTTCTTCTAACTCTTTTGTCTCAACCTGACCGATTAATAAAGACACCTCATTGGCTTTAGAAACAGCAGATTCTTCAAAGGAATCCGCCAACAATCTGGTGTCCATCTCAATGTCGTGCATACATTTCTTTATCCTTGAAATGTAGTGGGTATATATATCCATTAATGTAGGATCGACATTAGAAATAGCAACATCGGATAGGTTATCTTTTAGAATTCTTATCGGGGTGTCGAATTGCTTCTTAATCAGACCTCTTTCATCAACGAAATTATTAAGCTGATCTATGAATGTCTTGAAGTTGCTGAGTTGAATAAAATCCTCATCATCGTCTTCGGTGCCCTCAATATAATCCTTGGCATCTATAAACACGACAGGGAAATTAAAGTCATATCCGCGTTCTCTAAAAATAGTGTGCATCGACTGCATGTAATTGTCAGACAGTTCTTTGAAATCACCATGTTCTTTTGACATTTTGTTGATTGCAATCAACATCTTGTCATCAAGATGCTGGTTATATGCCAAGTCAAGGAAATTTTCAAAAATCACATCATCAAACAGTTGACTGGTCAGAACGTACACGATGAGATCGCATTCATTAAGAGCCTCTTTAGTTCGCAAATCATGTAATTCCACCTTTCCTGCCTGAATGCCAGGAGTGTCAAGAAGCACAATATTATTCCAGCGATACTCGGATACGACATCAGTTTCAACATTGGCAGAAATCTTGATGTCCTTATTACCCGTTAGGGCGGAGATAATCGTGGATTTTCCGGAACTATATTGACCGACGAATGCAATTCTCAGTTCTCCGCGTTCATTAAGACTATTCAGTTCAGACTCTAACTTTCTTTTTACATCTAAACAATTGGATTCTTCCAACATAGAATAAGTCCTGGAGATAATAATTTTTAATTCTTCTCCTAGTTGTGCCGCTTTAAAATTAACCGTTTCCATATTATTGTGAAATTGATATTTGTGTGATTGCGGAAGCCTTGTTCAGTATTTCCGGATCTATGTTATCTGGCACAAGGATCTTCAAGGCTGATTGTTCATAGATTCTTTCTCCTCGGCACCGTTTCTTTATGTCATCTATCTCAAGGCCATCTTTGCTATTATAGCCATCCACTCTCACAAATTGCAGAATGCGGTATATGAGCATAGAGACAAGAGTAGCCTCATAATCGGCAGAAATAGTTGCCAGAGAATTTAAGTCAGATGCGATCGAACTGGACTCTTTTGATACAAAGCCGAAGCTACCATTTAGTTGTGATTTTAAATCATCAACCATTTTATCATATTGCTTGAGGTATTCCTCCTTCATTATGGGCTCGTTTTTATCTATTGATTTCAGCAATGAATTAAGCATTTTTTCTTTTGCTTTAGTAATTCTTTTTTCTTTCGAGATAAATAACTTGTTGATTCCTAAAGTAATAACCCCAACAAGAGATGTAAATGCGAGAAACATCCAGCCTGCCGGATTAGACACAAGAGCAGTCAATACAAAAGGAGCAGCAAGAGTGATTAGACTGCCTATTATGGTAGCACCGAATTTGAAATCAATTATATTTTCACCTTTCAAGTTAGGGTCTATTTTAACTTCCGTTGCAGATTTATTCATAATCTGGATATCATCAAGGCATTCCTTTGTTTTAGCCAAAACCGCGTCCTGAAAATCGCTTGAAAGCTTTTCTACTTTGTTGGATAAACTTGAATATGCTCTTTTGTTGTCCGGATAATTGTTCCATTTCTCAGACAGGTCATCCTTACAGTTGTAATATTTCGATGCAATAAGTAGTTGTCTTTGATTATTAAAGAGATAACCCCATTGCGGTACAAATAGTGTACGAATATCGTATCAGTATAGAATGTAAAGCATTAAGAACTACATAATTTGCGTCTTAACTCCTTGTTGCAAAGGTAGTGATTTTTCTATGGATTTTAATGTCTTTCTGGGCTGATTTTTTGTGTTTTTTGTTGCTCTAAATACTGGTTTGGAAAATAGTGAAGATATTTCACAGAACCTCTTAATCTGTGACGATGCTATTGAATATTTTGTTTTATACGATAGCGTCTTGGAGGTCTTTACCGACAAGCTGAGATTATCCAAAAATCAGTGTATCTTAATAACAATACTGGCCACTATCAAGAAAATGAAGATGGTTCCCATCAACATCAGCGCTTTCTGCCACCAATGAAGAATGTTGACAGGCTTCTCGATTACAGTCTCTATGGTCTGAACTTTCAGTTCTTCCTTGTAGCGGTCTTTGTAGGTGAGGTAGATTCCCATCGAATCCACGACCGCTTTTGTTGTGAGCCGGTTGTCTTTGAAAGCCAATGTCTGCTGGACTCTGGCGGATTGCTTGAGCGTCCGGATTTCTTCCAGTCTTGCTCGGCCCGTGGAATCGCAACGGATGAGAGCTTCGACTATGGATGAATCAGGCTTGACTTGGATGACGGTGTCGCGGACGGTTTCCGTGACGGTGACGATGTGTTCGGTGTTCTCCGTGGTATGCGGATAGAGTTTTGGACAGCAGGAAATGACTGAAAGCGTAGCTGCCGAGAGTATTACCGTTGCAATAGGCTTTCGAGAGGAGGAATGTATTTGTTTCATTGTGCGTGCTTTATACGGTTCGTTCTGTCTTTTCGCTGACTTGTTCCCGGAGCAGTCTGATTTCGTCCTGCAACTGGGCATTCTCTGCGCAGAGCCTGTCCACCGAAGCCTTGAGTTCCTCGTTCTCCTTGCGGACGGCCACAATTTCAACATTTACCGCCGTGATGTCGGCGAGGAGTCTGCGGTTCTCTGATGAGAGCAGGTCGATGGATGCCTGGAGGTCTTTGAGGAAGTCGTTGCGCCGCTTGCGCGAGCCGACAATCCAGCCGACCGCTGCGGAAACGAGCGGGATTATGTATGTTCCGATGAACTGGAAGATTTCTGATTTGTCCATAAGGCAGTAGGCGTGTATCTGTGTAGTCAGTGTGTGAATAAGAGGTTGGGGTGATGTGGGTAATACAGCTTTTGGCAAATACGCCGTCAGCTTTCGGAGAAATATAACTTCATCTCGGCGAGTCTGCGCTTCTGGAGTCCGGGCAGAACCTTGCCTTTCGCATAGACCCATCGCAGGAACTCGTCCATAATGGAATTGTCGTCCGGATTTGCCTTGACTTTCTTCAGAAGCGTGGACTTGCGGAAATTTCCTCCGCCAACATTGAACACGAACGAAACCAGCGCATCGAACTGGCACTGGCGCAGATTCAGACACTCCGCATTGATGATGCTTTCCGCCGTCTCAATGTCCTGTCTCAGGTAATCTTCCGCCTGTTCTATGCTTATTGTCATCCCCTCGGCCACTCCTGTTGTATGTCCGTAGCCGAGAGTCCAGACTCCAGCTGGACATCTGTACGCTGTCAGCCGCAGTCCCTCGTACTGCCTTATCAATGAATATGATTTCTCGCTCGCTTTCATAATGTTGAGTGTTTGATGTTTATTTTGCTTCTCAAATCTCCGGGGAAATCAACGCCCCGCCACCGGAGACCGCCGTTTTTGGCGATTATTCCAAGTGACGGGGCGATGAATTGATGAACTCTACAGCGAAATCTCCCCGAGCACCTCGCCGGACTTCTCGCCGGTCTTGGTGTTGATGAAGAAATACTTCAGGAACACTTTCGGAGCGGCAGCGGTGACTGCGCCGTGCGTAGCCTCATACTCCGACTTGAGGTCGATTGCAGTGTCAACCACGGCTCTCGGCGAGCCAATCATCACGGCCTTGCTGTAGGCGCGGG
>CAVKAQ010000132.1:0-5477 GCA_963654225.1 Butyricicoccaceae bacterium
CTACTTTGCCTAGACGACCTTCCAGCCGTCGATGCGGCGGGCGGAGGTGGAGAAGCTCACGCCGAAAGATGATTCATGGCAAGGATTAGAACATTTCCGGACACTCCGGCATCAGCCGGAGGGATAGCTTCAGCGGACTTGCAGAAAGAAACAG
Organism: Butyricicoccaceae bacterium; assembly: GCA_963654225.1. GTDB lineage: Bacteria > Bacteroidota > Bacteroidia > Bacteroidales > UBA932 > Cryptobacteroides. Next base: position 155 of record CAVKAQ010000132.1, read on the forward strand.
AAATGAGAGTGGCCTAAGCGCCACTCTCATTTCATCTTACAACGCAAGTGATTATGCATCAATTGTCAGGGACAAAGTACTCATATTTGAATCCGAGGCTGCCGCCGGACACATAGTACTGGCCATACAGGAAGCAATAATAGTTCTCATACATCCCGCTTTCGTAGCCTCCTTCAGTTATCCAGTAGTCGTCGCCCTGCCAATAGCCGATATCACGGATGCTGACTCCTCCATAACTGCCGAATATGAGTCCAGTGCTCTGCGCTGGAATACGGGCGAACTGATAGGTGCCGTCTTCATCTGTCGCGGACAGGTCAATGGTGAAGAAACAGAGGTTATTCCCGACACCATAAAGATCCTTCAGGCGGTACTGGCTCTTGTCCTCATCCTGCTGCTGTAAGACCACACCATCCTTTGTCTCGCTTTCCACAAGTCCGCGGGCATATGGAAGATTGAAGTGATAAGTGCCCGTGCAGAGAGTATTCCATTGCAGACCGGTGAATGAGACAGAGGACATTGACTTGGCGCCGTTGCCGACAGCCACTGCGGTAATGATGTTCTCATAATACAGATTCTTGACAAGCGCATCGGCTACCAGTGAGCCATCGAAAGAGTTTTTCTCGACGGTCAGCTTCGTGCCGTTCGCCACGACATATTCAGCATAGGCCTCGTCTGAAAGATTGCGTCCGTCTTTCTTGGATTTCAGTTCTGCGAAATAGTAAACATCTGTGGTGGCGTTGTTCGCTGCGAAGCGTATGACCGCATCGCAGTCGGGATCATTCGGCAGTTCCGCGGAGAATGCCTTGAGAATCACGTTCGGTACTGAATCGTGCCCCGCCTCGGTGCCGTACTTGTCTTTCTCGCAAGAGACCAGACCCGCCGCGAGAGCGAGACTTATCAATACATAAAGATATCTTTTCATAATTCCAATGCTTTTATTTACCAAACAAACTCTTTTGAATCCTCCGTAGGCTTGATTGGGGTAGGGTTCTGTATAAGCGCGGAGTTGTAGTTGGCTTCGGTCCTGACGATGCAGAGCGTCATCCATTGAGGGGTCTTGGTCTCATTCCAACGGTACCCTTCAGGGTGATTGGTTCCTGCATAACTGCGGATGATGCCGGCTCCGTAACGCTTGATATCGAAAGTAGCCAGACCTTCTCCCCAGAATTCCACACGGCGCTGCCACCAGCATTCCTGCTGGAAGGTGTTGGCTCTTGTGGCATAATAGGCATCGTGATGGGTGCCGTACTCAAAGTTAGGGTCACGCTTCTTCGCGAATTCGGTAAGAAGGGTTTTGCCGCGGCTTTCATCCTGCATACCGGCAGCTTCGATTTCGATGAGCTTCATCTCCTCGACTCTCATCATAGGGACTGCTACCGTGAACGCTTTATATTGGTCGGCGTGTTCCCCATCCTTTGGACGGAACTTGACCGGGATTCCTCCGACACCTTTTTTGGATACTGTATAGCCGGTGTTGAACAGCCCTTCCGGAGAGTCTGAATACTTGCTCAACGCTTCAATGATTTCAGATACTGAGCCAAGATTGTCAATTGCGGGATCCACCCAGCACATCTTGCGGAAATCAGTGTCCGGTATGGTGGAGAAAAGATGTGCGTCAATCCTTTTAGGTCCTACATAATTCGCCGAGTATCCGCATTCGGACTCCGAGACTTCGACGATCATCTGGGATCCCCAGCTGGAGTCGCCGTCGTTGAGCTGGATGTTGTCGTCCGTTGACTTGTAGGTCAGAGCGAATATCCAAGCGTCGTTCGGTGTGTTGAAACCTGTCTTCTGGTCGGTGTACTGGTCTGCCGAAAGCTCCGTGTAGCCATTCTGCGCGAGTTTGGCGTACTTCCCGGCGTTAGCCCAGTCTTCCATTGTGAGATACGCCCTGGCCTTGAGTCCATACACCACAGACTGGTCCGGGACATATTTGTCAGAGCGGGTGTACCCTGCAAGGTATTCCTCGGCGAGATTGAGGTCATCAATGATGTGGCCGAAGATCTCTTCGTTGGTGGCGCGAGGATTGTGGGAGTACTCGTCCACAAGAGTTTCCTCGGTAATGTATGGGACGGTGATTGCCGACTTGTCCTCTCCGTAAGTCTTCTCCGAATACATTCTGGCAAGGTCCATAAAGAACATCGCCCGCATCGCAAGTGCTATGCCTGCGCCGACCTTTTTGGATTCCGCCGGATTACTGCTGTACGTGGAAAGGACGGTGTTGCAGTTCTTGATCCACTTGTAGTAATATGTCCAAGGAACCTGGCAGACCACATAGTCCGGTCCAAGACCTGTACCGCAGGCGTACCAGGTGGTGTACCACTCGCTGCCACTGTCTTCGCAAACGATGTCATTGCCCATCACGTCTCTCTGAAGATAGAAAGAAGGATAACCGAAATCCCAAGGAGTTTTATCGCCGGTACCGCCATAAGTGAAAGATCCGGTAAGCGAGTTGGTTACGGCATCGACGAAATTGTCGTACGCGCCGGGGGCTTTTGCTGCCTGACTCAAGGTTACACGGCTGTCTTGAGGCTCGATTTCCTGAATGCATCCTGTCGCGAAAGCAACAGCGCAAGCCGCAATCAGGAAAGACTTGATTATAATTTTCATATTCAATTCCTCCGAAAATTAGAATGTCAACTGAACACCTGCGGAAACAGTGCGTACCGGTGAGTACACGGCGACATAGGTGTTCCCTGAGTAAGAATAACGAGGGTCAAGACCCTTGCGTGCCGACCAGAACCAGAGATTCTCGCCCGCGGCATAGATTCTTGCCTTGGAGATTCCCTTGACGAGGTTCTTCGGGAGAGTGTAACCTGCCGTGAATGACTGGAAGTTGAGGTAGCTGGAACTGATGAGCCATCTGTCGGAGGCTCCCGTTGAATACTGGTCGCCATAGTACCATCTTGGAATGGAGCTGGAGGTGTTGTTTACAGACCAGGCCTTCTTCCAATCTTTGTGAAAGGTGGAACCTGCACTGCCTGAATTCTCCCAAGGACTCATGTAGCTCGCATAGCGGGTATCGTACATCTTGCCTCCGATCTGATAGTCGAAAGTGGCGGAGAAATCAAATCTGCCGGCTCTGAGGTCAGTGCTGAATCCGCCGAAAAGTGTAGGCAGCATGGTGCCGAGTTCGTAATAGGTGGCGACATTAGGATTGGTGGTGACTTGGTCGGTAAGAGTACCGGGCCTGTCTGTCTTCCCGCCGAGAGAGCTGTCCACATAGTAGAGAGCCTCACCGTTCTCGTTCACGCCGGCATACTTGTGTCGGAAAGCATTGTAGAGCGGTCCGCCGACCTTGAACCATTGGCTGCTTTCGGTGAAACCTTCGTAGCCGTTGTCCGGGTCAACCATCTTCGAATCCGGGAGGCTGAGAATCTTGGTGGAGTTATGGGATGTGTTGAAAGACACGTTCCAGTCAACATCCTTGGTGCGTACGATAGCCGCGTTTAGAACGAGCTCGAAACCGAGGTTCCGGATGTCTCCCATATTCCCGTAATATCCGCGGGAGCCGCTGTGTTCCGGAACGGAGAGCCAGAAGAGCTGATCCTGGGCTATCTTGTCATAAACGTCAAGGGATCCCGAGAGACGCCCATGCCAGAAACTGAACTCGGTACCGATGTTTATGTTCGTTGTGGTTTCCCACGTGATGCTTGGATTTCCTATGGCAGAGAAAGTCGGGGACATGGAATATGTACCTGATTTGGAGAGGGTGTACATGTCCGTGTACCTGTAGCTGCCGATGCTGTCGTTGCCCTGCTGTCCGACGGAAGCCTTGATCTTCAGTATGTCAATCCAGCTTGCATCAGCAAGGAAATGTTCCTTTGATGCGATCCAGGCCGCTCCGACAGACCAGAAATCTCCCCACCATCTACCGTCTTCCTTCATGAAGTTCGAAGATGCGTCACGACGATAGGACAAGGATGCGTGATATTTCTGGGCGTAGTTATAATGGGCGCTCAGGAAATAGCCTTCCACATTGTACTCCGACTTGTAACCGTATGAGTCATACTTGTTGGCCGTCGCATTGATTTCCTGAATGTCTGGTGAGAAGAGTCCGCGGGCATCCGCCTCAAGATAATAGGTTTTTGTGTCGTAATACTCGTGACCCGCAAGAACATTGACGCTGTGGTCTCCGAACGTGTCGTGATAGGACAGAGTCTGGGTGTTGTTGGTGCGGAAGCCGGTGCTCTGGTATTTGGTGAGTTCTCCGTTCACGCCGACTTTCGGGCCATAAAGGGCATTGTCATAGTGGTGATAAAGGGTGCCGCCCCAGTTGATGGTGGACGTGGCGTTGAACTTGAGCCAGGATGTGATGTCGGCATCCACAGCGAATGAGGCGTTGAGCTGGTTGCCGACAGTATAATGGTCATTGTACCTGTTGCTTCCGAGAGGGTTGCCTGTCTGAAGGAACGCACGGCTTACAGGAAAGTTGCTTCCGGCCACGCCATAGTCGTACTGTTCGTTTCCGTTGGCGTCAACCCTGACCACAGGATTTCCGTTGGCGTCGAGAACACGCACATATGCAGGATAGACAGGAGCGATATGTGTCGTGTAATACATCAGGTTGGTGGAGCCGGTGGATGTGTCCATATTAGGGTTGGATTCGGTCTTTGAGTGGACATACCCGACATTGCCGGAGAATTTAAGCCACTTCTTCACCTGATAGTCGGCCTTGAGCCTGGCGGAGATTCGCTGATATCGGGAATACTGGATGACACCGTCCTCGTCGAGATAGCCGAGACTCGCATAGACGGAAGTCTTGTCGTTGCCGCCGTTTATGCTGAGGTTGTACTCCTGACGGAGAGCAGTTCTATATGCCAGGTCTTTCCAATCGTCAGGCTGAAGCCAATAAGTCTCGTCACCGGACTTGATGGCATATCCGAGGGTCGCATTGGGATTGAGCTTGCCGTCAATGCCGATGAGCTGTTGCCCGTCAGGCACAGTGTATACTTGATAGCCCAGGTAGTTAATCATATTCTTGTTCGCCTGCGCATTTGCTGCCTCAAGTGACAATCCTTGGTTGTAGTAATAGTTGTTGAAGAGCTGGGCATAGGATGCCTCGTAGTATTCACCGGGATTGGTGATGGTCTCATAGTCCTGTGTGGCGCGACTGTTCACACCCCACTTGGCGTCGAAGTTGACTACAGCGTCGCCGCTCTTGCTGCGCTTGGTCGTGACGATGATGACACCGGCTGCTCCGCGGGCTCCGTACAAAGCGGCCGAGGCGGCGTCCTTAAGAACGGTCACTGACTCGATGTCGCTTTGAGGAATGTTGGACAGGGATGCCGAATAAGTGGCTCCGTCAACGATGACGAGAGGC
>CAVKAQ010000133.1:0-5449 GCA_963654225.1 Butyricicoccaceae bacterium
ATACAGGAACTGCGTGCGATTCGTCACGGGCTACGTCTATGCCGTTGTCCGAAATGAATTTGAATATGTCGTCGTAGAGGCTCATTGTCACTCAAACCTGATATTCCGCCATAATGTAAATGCGCAATGTAAAGTTATAGCAACTTGCTGAAATTTGAAAATAGTGGACTCGTCAGCAACGTGGACTCTTGTTCAAATCTTATGGTAAGAAAATTTCATACTTAGGCTGTCATTACTTATCTTTGCGCAGCGTTTGGAAAGACATTTGTCCTGCTGAACAGCTGCTGAGTTGACAGAACTTAAACACATAAATACAATGGACGCAATTGTAAAGACCGATTTCAGTTTTCCCGGACAAGTCGGCAAGTATGTCGGGAAGGTACGCGACGTTTATGATATTGACGGAAAGTACCTTGTGATGGTGGCGACGGACAGGATTTCAGCATTTGACGCTGTACTTCCGGAAGGTATCCCTTACAAAGGACAAGTGCTTAACAGAATCGCCGCCAAATTTCTTGAAGCGACGTCAGACATTGTTCCGAATTGGATGATAGCAACACCTGACCCTAATGTCACTGTCGGTTACAAGTGCGAGCCTTTCCGCGTTGAGATGGTTATTCGAGGCTGCCTTGCAGGCCATTCATGGAGAGAATATCAGGAAGGAAAAAGAACGCTTTGCGGAGTTGCATTGCCGGAAGGTATGGTCGAGGGACAGGCGTTTCCTGAGCCGATCATTACGCCTGCGGCCAAAGCGGAAGAAGGTCACGACGAGGATATCACAAGAGATGAGATAATCGCCAAAGGCATTGTCCCAGAGGAGGATTACATTCAGATTGAGAAATATACAAGGGCCATTTTCAAGAGAGGTCAGGAGATTGCGGCGAAGATGGGCCTGATACTGGTCGATACGAAATATGAGTTCGGAAAGCGTGACGGCAAGATTTATCTTATGGATGAAGTCCACACTCCGGATTCTTCCCGCTATTACTATGCGGACGGCTATGAAGAAAGGCTCAAAAAGGGCGAGAAACAGAAGCAGCTTTCCAAGGAGTTTGTGCGTGAATGGCTGATGGCCAATGGATTCCAGGGATTTGAAGGTCAGAAGATTCCTGAAATGACGCCCGAAGTTGTCAAGAATATCGAAGAACGCTACATAGAACTTTACGAGAAGATAACAGGCTCCAAGTTTGAGCGTTTTGAGTACAATGCTTCCAGCATAGAAAAGAACGTTTCCGAGTTCCTGTCGAAGTTCTTGAGGTAACGCTATGTATGCGTTAGTGGACTGCAACAATTTTTTTGTATCGTGCGAACGGGCTTTCCAACCTGAACTGGAGGGAAAGCCTGTTGTCGTATTGTCCAATAACGACGGATGCGTGGTCGCCAGGAGCAATGAAAGCAAGGCCATGGGCATCAAGATGGGCACGCCGTTCTTCAAGCTGAAGAATCTTGTCGACAACGGACATCTTTTGGTGAGGTCCTCCAATTATTCATTGTACGGTGACCTTTCTTCCAGGGTGATGTCGATACTGGCCTCCGCAGTGCCTAAAATTGAAATCTATTCCATTGACGAAGCCTACCTTATAGTTGACGGCATAAACGAAAATGGAGTCAGGGAACTGTGCACGGGACTTGTGCGTCAAGTCCGGCAGTGGGTCGGCATTCCTGTGAGCATCGGACTGGCGTCAACCAAGACATTGGCAAAGGTTGCGAACCATTTTGCCAAAAAATATCCGGGATATAGGGGAGTCTGCGCCATAAAGACTGATGAACAAAGGGTTAAGGCACTTTCTCTTACGCCGATAAACGATGTGTGGGGCATCGGACGGAGAGTTGCTCCGAAATTGATGGAGATGGGATTGACTACTGCATTGGATTTCACTGCCCGGCCGGAGGAGTGGGTGCGCAAGGTACTGGGAATAGGAGGAGTCCGTGTCTGGAGAGAGTTGCTGGGTAGGGAAGCCGTGGAGAGCGAAAAACACGAGGCGCGTCAGTCTATATGCACTTCACGCTCATTTGCCGAGACAATTACAGATATACAGGAGCTTTCGTCCAGAGTGTCCGACTTTGCGGCCAAATGTGCCGAAAAATTGAGAAAAGAAGGGACTTCCGCCCTATGTGTCAATACATTCCTCTACACCAACCGTTTCCGAGAGGATAAGCCGCAGGACTTTCCGGATGCGACAATCCATTTGGACGTTCCGGTGAGCAGCACCCAGGAAGTGGTGTCTGCGGCGCTGAAAGCGTTGCGTATGATATGGAAACCTGGTTTCGAGTACAAGAAAGCCGGGGTAGAGGTCTTTGACATAGTTCCAAACAACGAACGTCAGATGTCATTGTTCGATGACGGTGAAAAGTTGCGGGAGCGGCAGGATGTCCTGTCCAAAGTGATGGATGAAGTGAATGTGACCGGTCGCAATATGCTTAGAGTGGCGACTCAAAGGCCTGGACATTATGCTGACGGGATTAGAAAGGAACATACTTCAAAACCGTTTTCCACAGACTGGAACAGTCTCATAGAAGTACGCTGATTGGAATTTAATTGGAGCCACTCAAGGGGTTCGAACCCTCGACCTGCGCATTACGAATGCGCTGCTCTACCAACTGAGCTAAAGTGGCGTTCAAGGATTACAAATGTAGTGCTTTTCCTTAATATCTCCAAAATACTTTGACAATAAGATGGATGGATTTATGGCAAAATATTAAGTCTCTCAAGTTTCTCGCACGTCTAACTTATTGTACGAATTAAATTTATCCCTAGAATTTTCCGCTCAATCACACCGTATAATTTCTGCCTCAGCTATACAAGAAGTGCTATATACCCGGCGGCAAGTGCGAGGATTGACTTTATTCCCTTGACAATCAGCCAACTTTTTTTGTTTTCTGCCAATAGAGGAAGGCAGGCGTGTCCGTCCTGGACTATGCAGTTGGCAAGCAATACCGGGAACGGCAGTATGCCGGCGGCGAAAGTCGAAACGAAAATAAGATGCGGACCGGATTCCGGAATGAGTCCGATAGCTGTGGCTAGAAGAATCATAAGCCAGGTGTTGTCGTTTATCCAGGCATCCAAATCAATGTACAGTGACATTATTCCGAATAAGGCCAGGACTCCGTAAGTCCAGGCGAATATTGTCGGCAAGTGCCTCTTTATGACGTGCTTCCAGACGTGCTCCTTTATGAAATGAAGCATCTTGTGCCATAGGGCCTCCTCATTGTGGTGCGCGTGATGGTGAGAATCGTGGCCGTCGCACAGTTCGTGACTGTGTTCGCAGTCGCATTCGTGAATCTCATATTTGTCATTTGTCAGTCTGTCGGAGCCAATCTCATTGATTTTGCCCTTCTTGCGTAATGCTGAAGTGATTAGTTCCGCAATATATCCGACTGCAGTGCCCAAAAGGAAAAGGCCTCCCATAATCAGCAATGCCTTTCCCGGGAACTTGGCCAGCATTACAAATGACTCGTCTCCGGTCGTAGCGATAAGCATCGCGATCAGAGCGCCGAATCCGATGATTCTGTGAGAGTACAGAGATACTCCGGCAAATCCTCCGAGGCATCCCGGAATCAGTCCCAATGCTGCGGCTATCGGAATTTGCCCGAACCGGTATTTTTCCAGCCCCTTGAACAGTCGTCCCTGCGTGCTTACATTGAAGATTTCTATGAGAGTCATCATAGCGACAACCAGAAGGCATATCTCAATGCTTTCTCCCAATGTGTGCAACAGAACTTCTGGAATGTTCCCCGCTTCGTGTGCGATTTCTCCGTGAATATGAAGTGGATAGATCATAGGTTATAGGATGTAGCCGGCGATATGGAGACTGATTACCGGCCTCAATGGTGAATTTGTCGTGAGGATTATTGCGACTTCGTTGTCTCCTGAAGGCAGATTTGCGGTGTTCAATTTGCAACTGAAAGAACCTGAATTGCCCGGCTCGACATCTTTTATGGAATCGGGCAAAACTACGTCGTCAGTTTCGGAATCAGCCTTGTAAATATGAAAAGTGCGGCCTCCCAGGTTTTTGTATGAAAATGTCGCTGTGATTGTCGCGCCTTTCTTTGCCTTGTCAAAATAATACGTGCTGAAATCGAATATCGGCTGAGCTCCGTTGGCCTGCTCCTCCGGGCTCCAGGATGAGAAATCCTCTTTTGTGAATGCCCTGACGTCAATTGGAGCGTAACTTACTCCATTTACAACAGGTGTTGCGTAATATAGGTTTTTACCCCATTTGCTTCTGTCTGCCGTGACTATATATGCCAGTTTGGCAGTGGCTCCTGCAGGAATCGGATTGGGCGATACGGACAGCGAGAGGCCCTGGCTCACATTCGAGAACGATATCTTCACAGGTGCACTTCCGGTGTTGGCTACAGTCACAGCATCGCTGCGCTGCCCTCCCTGCGACAGATTTCCGAGATTCAATGATGTCTTCCTGAATGATAGAGAGCCTCTATGTGCAGGATATAATTCGTTGATGGATAATTTCTTGTCGTGAACTATGCCGCGAAGCCTGAGGATAATAGGTTTCTTTATTCCGGAGATGTATGCGGTAAGTGTCTTGTCAAACGGATATGGCCCCTCGTCGTTGCTGTATGTCGCTGTGATTGTGCCTGTTTTTCCTGCCAGGATTGGCTCGCGTGTCCATTTGACGTCTGTGCATCCGCAGGAACTTACGACATTGTAGATTACTACCGGTTTCTCGGAAATATTCTTGACGGTGAAAGTGCATTTCAATGGACCTTGTCCGACAGTGACGTCTCCGAAATCGTGTATAGTCTTGTCTAACTGTATGATACCGTCAACGGACGTAGTCTTGCCGTCAGTTTTTACCTGGGCAAGTATCGGCAACGAAAATATGACTGCAACAAGGGCTACAGTCAAGTGTCTGATAAATCTCAACATAGTTATGTGGAACTCTGCAAAAATCTTTCCACGATTTGATTATTTGATTTAATTCGCATACATTTGTAACGTGGTTTTGCCGTATGGCAGACCATAGTAAAGACAACAACCAAAGGATTTATATTATGGCTTACAAGATTTCAGAAACAGATTGCGTAGCTTGCGGTACTTGTATAGGTGAGTGCCCTGCAGGAGCAATTTCAGAAGGCGATGTTTATCACATCGATCCGAACATTTGCGTTGATTGCGGTACTTGCGCAGGCGTATGCCCTATGGGTGCTATTCATCCGGAAGGAGAATAAAAGGTAATCTAAAAATCCAATGAGGGGTGTTAAAGATTTTTCTTTAACACCCCTCTATTGTATTAAATTACCAACAGTCGCAACGCGACAGGATGGTGCAGTCGGATTCGTCAGTTTGGGCGTGGTGGACATTTGGTAGGATAAAATCCCTACAACTCGCTGATATTCTTATATTTGTAGAGATTATCACCGATATGCTTAAAAAAATGCTTTTTTTGCGGGTCTCCGAATGTGGTCAGGAATGGCCTGAGAGGCC
>CAVKAQ010000134.1:0-5351 GCA_963654225.1 Butyricicoccaceae bacterium
TGAGCGGCTCCCTGAGGAACAAAGTTCCGAAGGGTGGATGGAGCGAAGCGGAACTATGCCGGAGCTATACGATAACGCAATATGTGCGACAGTATTGAACAAAAAAAGAGGCCGATGCCGACCTCTTTTTTTTATCTTTATACCGTAACGGGACTCTGCATCTGTTCTTTGCTTTCCAGATTGTCTCCGTTGTCGTTGTAGAACTCATATTGCAGTACGCTGAACTCCTGCACTTCCTTGTGCTCGATTCTGCATTTGTACTTACGCTTCCATTTTCTCAAGTATGAGCTGAAACCCCTCGAAATGTAAGCCCCCAGAATGGGACCTGTCTTCAGAGTGAATGACTTGATGTTGTTTTCGGTGAAATATGCGATCTTTCTCTCGATTTCCTCGTCGATTACAAGGCTCGGCGCAATCTTTCCTGTTCCGTGGCAGACTGGACAGACCTCAGTCGTATTGATTTCTGTCACCGGACGGATACGTTGCCGTGTGATCTGCATAAGACCGAATTTCGTGAGAGGAAGGACATTGTGTTTTGCCCTGTCGTCCTGCATCAGTTCTGTCATATATTTGTACAGGCCGTTCCTGTGGTCCGTGCTCTCCATATCGATGAAGTCGACGATCACGATACCGCCCATATCCCTAAGACGCAACTGACGTGCGATTTCCTCTGCAGCGTAACGGTTTACTTCGTATGTGTTTTCTTCCTGGTCGTTGGTCTTGGCCCGGATTCCGCTATTGACGTCCACAACGTTAAGTGCTTCAGTGGATTCGATAACAAGATATGCACCCTGCTTGATCGGGACGATCCTTCCGAATGAACTCTTGATCTGACGAGTTATTTCGAAATGGTCGAAAATTGATTCTTTGCCGTCATATAGACGTACAATCTTCTCTTTGTCGGGAGAAATCTGGGAAATGTATTCCTTGATTTCCTTGAACTCTTTCTCGTCATTCACATAGATGTTCGAGAATGTGTCGTTGAAAAGGTCCCTCAGAATTGTTGTAGTCTTACTGTATTCAGTGAACAGCAGTTGGATGCCCTTGCTTTTCGAAAGTTTTGTCCAGGAACTTTCCCATTTGCTTATCAGCGACCTCAATTCTGAAACAAGAATAGCTGCGTTCTTTCCTTCTGCCGCTGTTCTTATGATCGCGCCGTAGTTCTGCGGGAGTATGCTCCTGACCAATGTTTCAAGTCTCTTCTTTTCTTCTTTCGATGAGATTTTCTGAGATATGCTCACTTTCTTCGCGAAAGGAAGGAGTACAATATTGCGTCCTGCCAATGAGATCTCTGCAGTCAGTCGTGACCCTTTGGTGGATATAGGCTCTTTCACGATTTGCACAACCACCATCTGCCCCGGAGTGAGAATCTTCTCTATTTGACCGTCTTTTTCCAGAATTGGTCCAAGCGGAATGTTGGAGAATAATGTTCCGGCATCAGTATTTGTGTTTGTCTTCTTTACGAATTCATCGAACGCATTGAAGTAAAAACCCAAATCCAGATAATGGATGAATGCTTCCTTTTCGTCTCCGATGTCCACAAAGGCAGCATTGAGGGCAGGCATTACTTTCTTGACCTTGCCGAGAAATACATCTCCCACAGTGAAACTGTGCCCTTTGCTGGACTCCTTGTTCAGCTCTATGAGGCGATGGTTTTCCATCAATGCTAGTTTCACCTCATCTTCGCTGACATCTACAATCAGATCTTTAACTGATTCTTTTTCAGACTCCATCAGGATTTTCAATATTGTTTAATAAGTAGTCAGAGGAGGCCGCAGCCACCCTCACATAAAATAACAAAGAGGCCGTCCGGACTACCGGTCAGCCTCTCTCTTCTAGCAGACTGCTAAAATGGCAGACACTGAAAAATTACTTCTTCTTATGTCTGTTCTTGCGCAAACGTTTTTTACGTTTGTGCGTCGCCATCTTATGTCTCTTTCTCTTTTTACCGCTTGGCATAGATTGATAAAGATAAATTGTTAATTATTTATTTCTTAACTGCACCAACAAACACCTTAGCCGGTTTGAATGCCGGAATGTTGTGAGCTGGGATTGTCAATGTTGTATTCTTTGTGATGTTTCTTGCGGCTTTCTCAGCTCTGTGCTTGATGATGAAACTGCCGAATCCGCGAAGATATACTGGTTCTTCTTTAGAAAGTGAATCTTTAACGCTTTCCATAAAAGCCTCAACTACAGTCTGAACAGTAGTTTTCTCGAGTCCTGTTGCCTTAGCAACCTCGTTTACGATTTCTGCTTTAGTCATAATAGCTATATTTTAATATTACTGTACTTTCTCAAAAGAAGGTAATTAGGTGGCAAAGGTAACTTTATTTTTGTTATTTCCAAACTATTACGCCAAAAAAATATATCCTGAGAAATGCCCCGGGGCTTCTTGGCACAATGATTGACGGAATAAGGGCGCAACACGGAAATTCGGTGGCCGATGACAAATTGGCAGTCTTTCCCGTGCTTTTTATTATTATATTTGAACGTATGACAGATAAATTTTCAGATATTTTTGCTCCTGCAGGCGCAGAAGTCAGCATTATACCGGTTATGACAGCTGATATGTCCGCCAAGATGGACGAGGTTGAATTGCCCGGTATGCTCCCTATTCTCGCGCTGAGGAATGCGGTCATTTTCCCTGGTGCTATCTATCCCATAACGATAGGACGCGAGAAATCAATCAAGCTGATAAACGACGCACAGAAGAAGAATTCATTTATAGGGGCAGTACCTCAGAACGATGTGAGTGTGGAAGAACCCGGTCTGGAAGACCTGTTTCCATTCGGCACGGTAGCGCGTATCGTGAAGACTTTTGAAATGCCGGACGGTACGCTGTCGGTAGTGCTGCAGGGATTGAAGCGGTTTGAACTTGCCGGCCTTGTTGCGGAAGAACCATATCTGAAGGCGAATGTGCAGTATCTCGAGGATATTGATGCCGATATGACCAAACCTGAAGTCCGCGTGCTTGCGGATGCTCTCAAAGAGAAGGCTTCCGCCATCATCAAGGCATCTTCATTTGCTCCGAAAGAGGCTGCCAGGGCTTTGTCTTCCATAGATGATTTCGGATTTCTCGTGAACTTCATTTCGACCACGGTCGAGGTCGAGAATTTTCACGATAAGGTGGAACTCCTTAAATACGAGGACCTTAAAGTCCGCGGTATGAAGTTGCTTAATGTGCTTGACACTCAGCTGGAGCTGCTTAAAATCAAGCAGGAGATCAACACCAAGGTCAAGAATGAGATAGACCAGCAGCAGCGCGAGTATTATCTTAACAATCAGCTTCGTACAATCCAGGAAGAGCTCGGAATGGATGACGATGAGGATTTGAATAAGATGCGTGCGGAGGGGGCAAAGAAAGACTGGCCGGCTTCTGTACTTGAGATATTCGAGAAGGAAATGGCGAAGTTGGAGCGTTACAATCCATCTTCTCCGGATTACAGCATACAGTATAATTATCTGAAATTTATGCTGGAACTGCCGTGGAATCATATTTCCAAGGATGATCTGGACCTCAAGCACGCGCAGAAAGTTCTCGATGCAGACCATTATGGACTCGAGAAGGTAAAGGAGCGTATCATAGAATATCTCGCGGTGCTTAAGCTGCGCGGAGATATGAAGTCGCCGATTCTGTGTCTCTACGGGCCTCCGGGAGTAGGAAAGACCAGTCTCGGAAAATCCATTGCCAAAGCGATCGGGCGTAAATATGTCAGAATTGCTTTGGGCGGTATGCACGACGAGGCTGAAATCAGAGGACACAGGAAAACCTATATAGGGGCTTTGCCAGGACGTATTTTGAACGGAATCTCCAGGGCCGGAACATCTAACCCGGTGATGGTGCTTGACGAAATTGACAAGTTGAGCAGCGAATTCAAGGGCGATCCGTCTTCGGCGCTTCTGGAAGTTCTTGACCCTGAACAGAATGTGACATTCCACGACAACTATCTTGATGTGGACTATGATTTGTCTCACGTCCTGTTCATAACGACGGCAAACGACATTTCCACGATTCAGCCGGCTCTTCTGGACCGTATGGAGCTTATAAATGTAACCGGATATCTGGCTGAGGAGAAGATGGAGATAGCGAAGAAATTCCTCCTTCCTAAGGAACTGGAAGAACACGGACTGGCGAAAAGGGCGATCAAGATAGACAAGGCTGCGATGGCTGAGATTATCGACCAATATACCCACGAATCCGGAGTGCGTGGCCTGGAGAAGCAGATTGCCAAGATTGCCCGTGTAACGGCGAAGAAGCTCGCATTGTTTGAAGGCTATGCACCTGTGATACATAAGGAGGACCTCAAAGAGTATTTGGGCTTGCCTACCGCGTTCCACGACAAACAGAGCGGAAACGAAGGCGTAGGAGTCGTCACAGGGCTTGCCTGGACGCAAATGGGCGGAGAGATACTTTTCGTGGAGAGTTCTGTGAGCGAAGGAAAGGGACAGTTGTCAATGACCGGAAACTTGGGTAACGTGATGAAGGAGTCTGCTACTATAGCATATCAGTACATCAAATCCCATCCGGAGATGGCAGGAATGACTTCGAAAGAGTTTGATGCCAAAGATGTCCACGTTCACGTGCCGGAAGGCGCTACGCCTAAGGACGGCCCTTCGGCCGGTATAACTCTCGTATGCTCAATGCTTTCCGCATACAGGAAAGAAGCAGTGCGAAAGGGCGTGGCTATGACCGGTGAGATGACACTTCGCGGCCGTGTGCTCCCTGTCGGCGGAATCAAGGAAAAGATTCTTGCGGCAAAGCGCGCCGGTGTGACGACTATCGTAATTTCTGAGGACAACAGGAAAGACATCGAGGATATAAACGAAAAATATGTCTCAGGCCTTTCATTCGAATATGTCAAGACTATAGACGACGTCATAAATTTCGTTTTCGGGAAATGAATGTTCAAATAGAGGAAAGCTGGAAAAAGGCATTGTCCGGCGAGTTTGACAAACCGTATTTCGAGTCTCTTGTCGCATATCTGCATCAGGAGAAGCGGAACGGCTGTCAGATTTTTCCTCAAGGGAATGAGATTTTCAAGGCGTTCGAGCTGACTCCGGTCGATAAGGTCAAGGTGGTGATACTCGGACAGGATCCGTATCACGGCGTCGGGCAGGCAATGGGATTGTCGTTTTCCGTGCCGGCAAATGTTCCCGCACCGCCGTCCCTGAAGAATATTTTCAAGGAAATAGAAAATGACCTCGGCTGTAAAATGAGCGGTTGCCCTGATTTGCGCAAATGGGCGGAGCAGGGGGTGTTGCTGCTCAATTCAGTCCTGACGGTCAGGGCCGGTCAGCCGGCATCACATAGCGCTATTGGGTGGCAACAGTTTACGGATGCTGTAATAAGT
>CAVKAQ010000135.1:0-5294 GCA_963654225.1 Butyricicoccaceae bacterium
ACAGCTCCCAGGAGCACGGGGAAAGGATTCCCCGAAACCCCTTCGGTCGCTACGCTCCGAAATAGGGTGTTTCGCAAAAGCGAAACTGATTTTACTATTCCAACGTCCACTCGGCGCCGTCTTTGGTGTCTTTGACGACGATGCCGAGAGCTTTAAGATGGTCTCTGATACTGTCGCTTGTCGCCCAATCCTTTGCTGCCTTTGCCTTTGCGCGCTCCTCTATGACCATATCCATAAGACCTGCTATTGTCTTGCCGGCCTTGCCTGAATCGCCAGACTCGTCGACCAGTCCAAGCACGCCATATACTATGTCATCGAAGAGTCTTAGAAGAGTCTCCACATCACCTTTGGACAATGTTCCCTTCTTTTCCTTCTCTGTGTTGATAAGCCTCACTGCGTCAAATATATGCGAGAGTGCAACGGATGTATTCAGGTCATCGCACAAAGCATCGTAAACTCCATTGAAAATCTCCTTTACCTGCTCGCTGTCAGCGTTGCAGACTTCAGGTGCGACAGAATCTATAAACTCGCCATATTTCAAACTGTTGGCCGCATCCCCGTCAGTTCCTTTCACATCGGACACGACCCCTGAAGCAGACGCGATTGACCTCAATTCCTGTGCCGCCTGCATCACCCTCTTGTAGCCTTTCTCAGCCGCCTGGAGAGCATCGTTCGAGAAATCCAGAGTACTGCGATAATGCGCCTGGAGAATGAAGAAACGCACCGTCATCGGCGAATAAGCCTGCGCCAACTTCTCGTGCTCGCCCGCAAACAATTGAGGCAAGGTTATGAAGTTACCCAACGACTTGCCCATTTTCTGGCCGTTGATGGTAATCATATTGTTGTGCACCCAATAATGCACGCCCTGAGTCCCTCGAGACGCCTCATTCTGAGCTATTTCACATTCGTGATGCGGGAACATCAGATCCATTCCGCCACCGTGGATGTCAAACTCCTTTCCGAGATATTTCTCCCCCATCACCGAGCACTCCAAATGCCATCCCGGGAAGCCATCGCTCCACGGAGAAGGCCATCTCATAATATGCTGAGGTTCAGCCTTTTTCCACAGCGCAAAGTCATACGGAGCACGTTTGTCGCTCTGACCGTCGAGATTCCTGGTACCTTCCAGAGTATCGTCCAACGTACGACCTGAAAGCACTCCGTAATGGAATTTCTTATTGTATTTCTCGACGTCAAAATAAACCGAGCCGTTGCTGATATATGCAAACCCGGCATCGATTATCTTCTTGATAGTCTCAATCTGCTCTATGATATGCCCCGAAGCGCGAGGTTCGATAGAAGGAGGCGCCACATTCAGCTGACGCATAGCTTCGTGATATCTGAGAGTATATGACTGGACAACCTCCATAGGTTCAAGCTGTTCCAGTCTTGCTTTCTTGGCGATTTTGTCCTCGCCTTCGTCCGCATCGTGCTCAAGATGACCCACATCAGTGATATTTCGGACATAACGGACCTTATATCCGAGATGCTTCAGAAACTTGAACAGAACATCATAAGTCACGCCGGGACGCGCGTGGCCGAGATGTGCGTCACCATATACCGTAGGTCCGCAGACATACATTCCCACGTGCCCGGGATTAATCGGCACGAACAATTCCTTTTTATGAGAAAGCGTATTTGTCAGAAATAACTCACGCATAGTATTTTTTGTGTTTAGAAGCTATATTGAATGGTTTATATATTCCGCTAATTTATAAAATTTAGCGATGCTAAAAAAATAAGAACCGCTAAAAACGGGCTATTGAAGCCATAAGAACTGTTTTCGAGTTCACTGCATCACTCGCATCAACAACTCTCTTTTCTGAAGCCCAAAGACTCGGACGCATACGAACACAAACCTGTGACAATCATTGTAATCGTCTGAGATTCGTGGGATAAGGTGGCAAACATAATTCCTGTCGCGAAGGGCACGCCATATACCGACGACAACGCAAGAGCCACGATATAATGGAATGCTCCGAACCCTCCCGGTATCGGCACAAGAGAACTCAGGCTGCCTGCCAACATCAGAAACAGCGCATCCAATGCCCCCAGTCCGGCCAATTTACTTACAGAGTCAGCCATTTCCGGAGACAAAACTGACACGTCCATAAACTTTACAGCCATCAGCACGGAATAGCTCATCAGCCAATACATTGTCCATATAAGAATGGTATTCAACACGAAAAGCCACCAGTTCTTCATCTTGAAGCAGCTGACAAGTCCTTTCACCAGTCCTTCGGCAAACGCCGACAGTTTCGCGAGAAGTTTGGACCTGTTGCGGTACTTCCAAACATAGAACACTGCTACCAACAGCAATGCGGCTACTCCGGCCAGCAACAGCCCCAATCCAAGATTCAGCCTTTCCGAAATCGGTTGGAAGATATTATCTGTCAAAAATTTACCGAACCGGCTCCACATACAGATTGTCATTGCAAGAACCAGAGACAGGAGCGTAAGCACGTCCAGAGATCTCTCCGCGACCACAGTCCCTAGCACTTTGTCATAGGACGCCAGCCTCTCTTTTCCGTCAAAAGAGGAATGGCGCGTGATGAATCCGCATCTGACGAACTCGCCCACACGCGGCAAGACCAGATTGGCAAAATTTCCGATATTGATTGCGTTGAATGTCACTTTGCGGGATGTTCCTTCATCAACCGGAAGAAGTAATTGACGCCAGCGCACCGCCCTGAACCAGAACGATGCGACACCGGCAAGCATCGCCACTGCTATCCATTCCCATTTGCAATTGCACAAACCTGCATAGAAGTCACTCCAGCTCACATCTCTGAACGAGAAATAAAGCAGGACGACAGCTATCGCGACAGATACCGAATATTTCAGAAATTCATTCTTCTTCATCTTTTCCGACAGATGCTCAATGGCTCAATCCGTCAAAGTTACGCCTTCTTTCTAAAAAAATCATTGTCAGGTATGCAAGATTTGAGTAATATTGTATTTTAGTTTGTGCGGTCTTGTTGAAACAGGCATTCCAGTGCTTGATTTTCAACATAGCTTGAACAGACCATTAACAACAGAAATATCAATAAACAATGAGAATCTCAAGAATATTGTTGGCATTAGCAGTCGCAGTCTGCATTAGCAGCTGTATGAAAGGAGGTTACGAGACCAGTTTTACTGGCGTCTGCAATTTCGAATACAGTGACACATCCAAATACTTCGTCAACGGAATCTACGACAAGCAGGACCTGGTTATGGCAAGCAACAGCTTAGCATTCTGTGGCAAGCGCAATGACGACGGGGAATTCCTCGGAGGAATAATGGCGGGCATCAGACGTGACTCAGTCTATCTGGAAGGATATGTTCCCAAGTCAATGTACACTGTAGCGGACCCTTATGGCGGAGCAGGCAAATCCACGGGATTCGGTATTCTGTATCAGGCATCTATGCCGGACCACGAAGTTTCATTCTTGTACAGCAATATCGGAACGTGCTCGCTGTCTGCACTCGCAGTCGCCAACACGACATTCAATGTAAACGCCATAATGTTCGGACTGAACGGCATACCGCCATTTGAGGAAGGAGATTATCTGACATTGAAAGTCACCGCAATTCTTGACGGTCAGAAGACTACAAGCGCAAGCATCGACCTCGCCAAGCACAATGGCAAGAGTTTGGAAATCATTACGAAATGGACTGCGATGGATGTAAGCAAGATAGGCAATTTCCAGTATCTTGACCTCGATCTCGAATCCAACAGATATGACCTGCCGCTCTACTGCTGCATCGACAATCTCGTGGCCAACATCGTCATCAAACAATAGCAACTCCCTTAGGAGCTCAACTCGAAGCGAAGCGACCGAAGGGGTCTCGGGGAATCCTTTCCCCGTGCTCCTGGGAGCTGTCTCTAAGAGACTGAGGGTAAGGGGCAAACTTACGCGAAGCGACTGTTACGCAGTAACAGGGGGTTAAACTATATGGAAATACCGGAAGGGCTTATTCTATAAGTCCTTCCGGTATTTCCATTGTGAGCTCCCGACGGTCCTCGTCTATTGACAATATAAGTTCATCGTGGACAGGAATCATCACCTGACCGTTTTCTATATCTACATATAGGCAAGGATTGCCCGGAATATCCTCAAAATCAGAGATCACGCCGACTTTCTTTCCGTCCGAATCCAGCAACGACCACCCGATGAGGTCGGCAAACTCATCATCCGGCTCGGACAAATCTTCATAAGAATCAGCATCGGCATAGACAGCCTGCCCGACGAGTTCTTCGGCATCGGCATAACTGTCAATATCCACGAACTTGATAAACGCCTTATCCGTTCCTTTCGTCGAGACGGTGGCAATAAAAAAAGGGACCGGCAGTCCATCAGCATAGATGAATACCGGTTCCTGAATGTCAATGTCATCCGGCAAAATATCTCTAAAACTCATAAGGAGTTGTCCGTCAGTGCCATTGGATTTTACAATCCGGGCAATCTGGATGAGATTCATACCCTCCGACATAATGCTGGTATTAAGCCTCCTGTGCAGGAGCTTCCTCTGTTGCAGCAGCCTCTTCAGCAGCTTTAGCAGCGGCAGCCTCTTCAGCGGCCTTTCTTGCAGCTTCCTCAGCCTCAGCTTTCTTCTTGGCAAGAGCTTCTGCCCTAGCCTCGTTTACTTTAACTTCAGCCTCTGCAGCTGCTTTAGCCTTGTCAGCCGCAGCTTTGTCAAGACCTGACTTCTTAGCCTCGATCTTGGCATCTCTCTGAGCTTTCCAGTCAGCAAATTTCTTGTCAGCCTGCTCCTGAGTAAGAGCTCCCTTAGCGACACCGCCATCGAGATGCTTCTTAAGGAGTACACCCTCATAAGAGAGAATACGGCGAGTCACCAATGTCAACTCTGCACCAACCTTAAGCCAAGCCAATGCTCTTTCGCTGTTGAGAACGATAGTAGCAGGGTTTGTGTTAGGATTGTAAGAGCCAATCTGCTCGATGAAACGGCCATCGCGAGGTGCGCGAGTGTCAGCCACAACAATGTGGAAGAATGCGAAATTCTTCTTTCCGTGGCGCTGTAGACGAATTTTAACAGCCATTGTAAGTCTGTTTTAATAATTAATAAAAAACCTATGCCACCCAACTCGTGGATAGCGGGCGCAAAGTTATGAATTTTAACGCTATAAAAAAAGCCTGAAAAGAAATTTTCAAGAATTTGCAGAAAAAAGTTTGGAGTTTACTTAACAATGACTATATTTGCAGTCCCAAAGTAAACGAAACACTTGTTTCACACTATGCGGATGTGGTGAAATGGTAGACACGCTACTTTGAGGGGGTAGTGGGCGTTGG
>CAVKAQ010000136.1:0-5278 GCA_963654225.1 Butyricicoccaceae bacterium
TGATTTTCTTTTCTATCTTTACCTCTTATTCTCTCTCAATGTTGTCAATGAACTCATCCGTTTTCGATAAATTTCAGATGCGGAAGCATCGTTATTTCTCAAACGGACTGCAAAGATACGCACTTTTTCTTATCCTCCAAACTTTTTTCGGAAAATTTTCTCGATTTTCTCATAAAAATCATTTTATACGCAAATTTACAGCCCCGAGAAGCCTTGCAGGGCGACATCCGGTATCGACTCCGGTCCGCAGAGAGCAAGCGAAAACTCTGAGAGCACAACCGGCAATAATACCATTGTGCTGGAAGTCTTATGGTGCGTTTGTTTATCAGGAATAGGCCCGACAGAATGAAAATAAGAAGATTTTTGTGTAAGTTTGTAGAATAACGGACAACTAAACAAATCATAAATGGAAGAACGCAAGACATCTTTGCCGGAGAACGCGCAAAGAGAACTCAAACCGGGAGAGAAATACGAACCGCTCCTGAGCCCCCAGAAAGATTATCCTGAAATTACACCATACTCAGTCTGCATAGGACTCCTTATGGTCATAATATTTTCGGCCGCTGCCGCATATCTGGGATTGAAAGTCGGACAGGTGTTTGAAGCCGCAATCCCTATCGCAATCATCGCAGTCGGGCTTACAAGCGCATTGGGCAAAAGCAACGGATTAAGCCAAAATGTGATTATCCAGTCAATCGGAGGTTGCTCAGGTTCCGTTGTGGCAGGTGCAATATTCACGCTTCCGGCCATATATATATTAGGTGTGGAAGTAAACTTTATGCAGATGTTCCTGTCTTCTCTTCTCGGAGGCGTGCTGGGAATCCTATTCCTCATTCCTTTCAGAAAATATTTCGTCAAGGAGATGCACGGCAAATATCCTTTCCCTGAAGCCACAGCAACCACACAGGTCCTGGTCAGCGGAGAAGGCGGAGGAAACAATGCAAAAACACTCGTAATCAGCGGTGTTATCGGAGGTCTTTATGATTTCATCATCGCCACATTCGGTGCTTGGAGCGAAACAGTCAGCACCACAGTAATGTCTGTAGGACAGCATATTGCCGATAAGGCTAAAGTCGTGCTCAAGCTGAACACGGGCGCAGCTGTTCTTGGTCTGGGATACATTGTCGGACTCAAATATGCATTCATAATCTGCTGCGGAAGCTTCCTGGTATGGCTTGTGATTATCCCTCTGATGAACCTAGTTTGGGGAACGCAGGTTATTGACCTGATGCACAGCGGAACAATAACCCAGACGATAGGAGATATGTCAGCAGATCAGATATTCAAGGAATATGCAAGGCATATCGGTATCGGAGGCATTGCGACCGCCGGAATAATCGGCATCATCAAGTCTTTCGGCGTAATCAAATCCGCTGTCGGACTTGCAGCGAGCGAATTCACAAAAAAATCCGGAACGACCGCTGCTGCAACCGAGCGCACTGATGAGGACCTTTCAATGAAAACTGTAGTTTTCGGCATCGTGATAGCGCTGCTTGCCATCTTTGCGTTCTTCGCGTTGGGCGGAGTAGTTGAAAATGTCTGGCAAGCCATTGTGGGCGTGCTTATAGTCGGAATAATATCTTTCCTATTCACGACCGTCGCAGCCAATGCAATCGCAATTGTGGGGTCAAACCCTGTAAGCGGTATGACATTGATGACTCTGATTATCGCATCATTGATTCTTGTGGCTGTCGGACTTAAGGGAAATGCCGGAATGGCCGCAGCACTCGTAATAGGAGGCGTCGTCTGCACGTCGTTGTCTGTTGCCGGCTCATTCGTAACCGACTTGAAAATAGGTTATTGGATCGGTACTACTCCTAAAAAACAGGAAGTCTGGAAATTCGCCGGCGTGGCAGTTGCAGCGGCTACCGTATGCGGTGTCATGCTGGTGCTCAACAAGACTTTCGGATTCACCGGAGAGAATGCTCTGGTTGCGCCTCAGGCCAATGCTATGGCGGCTGTCATCCAACCGCTTATGAACGGAGGCGGTGCACCGTGGATTCTGTACGGAATCGGAGCAGTCATAGCTATTATATTGACATTGTGCAAGATACCGGCACTGGCATTTGCATTGGGAATGTTCATACCTATAGATCTGAACCTGCCGCTGCTTGTCGGCGGTGCGATTTCCTGGTTCGTAAGTACACGCAGCGCAGACGCGAAAGTGAATGCTGAACGTCAGGAGAAAGGCACTCTCATAGCATCCGGATTCATTGCCGGCGGCGCACTGATGGGAGTAGTAAGCGCTATATTGAAGTTTGCCAACGTTGATCCGTTCCTTACTGAATGGAATGCACAATATGGAGAGGCAATCGCAATCCTGCCATATATCGGCATCATTGCATTCTTCATCGGAGCGGCAATGAAACTCAAAGGCAAAGAGGCTAAATAATTCCTGAATTAACAATCTTTAAAATAACTAATATGGAGAAGATACTTGACAGATTCCTGAGATATGTCGCCATCGACACTCAATCTGATGAAAATTCCGAGTCACAGCCAAGCACGGCCAAGCAGCTGGACTTGCTTAAATTATTATGCAAGGAATTGAACGAAATGGGAGTGGAGGCCAATCTGGACGAATACGGATATGTAATGGGTTCCATTCCATCCAATATCGACAAGAAAGTCCCAGCGATAGGCTTCATCTCACACGTGGACACCTCCCCTGACGCATCAGGAAAGGACGTCAAACCTCAGATAATCAAGGACTATGACGGAAAGGACATCGAATTGAAAGGTATACCTGGCCTGGCACTCAAGCCATCCGAGTTCCCGGAACTTCTCAACCACAAAGGCGAGACAATCATCACGACAGACGGTACGACTCTGCTCGGTGCTGACGACAAAGCCGGAGTCGCTGAAATAATGAATGCGGTCCAATATATTATGGAGCATCCGGAGTTCAAGCACGGAGAAATCAAGATAGGTTTCACGCCAGACGAAGAGATTGGCCGAGGTGTAGTGAAATTCGACGTAAAGCGATTCGGAGCTGAATATGCATACACAATGGACGGCGGTGAGATCGGCGAACTGGAATTCGAGAATTTCAATGCTGCATCCGCAAAGATTCACGTCCAGGGCCGCAATGTGCATCCGGGGTATGCCAAAGACAAGATGAAAAACGCCATCTTGATAGGAATGGAATTCAACGGACTTCTGCCTGTAGGACAGAGGCCTGAACTTACCGAGAATTATGACGGATTTTTCCACATAACCAGTTTCAAGGGCTCTGTTGAAGATGCTGATTTCTCATATATTATAAGAGATCACGACCGCGCGAAATTCGAGGAGAAAAAGGCGCTTATCAGCAAATGCGCGCAATTCATCAATCTCAAATATGGTGAAGGCACTGTAACTCTCGATGTCAAAGATCAGTATTACAATATGCGCGAACAGGTGGAGCCTTACTATTTCGTTGTGGAGAAAGCCGTGAAAGCAATGGAAATGGCCGGCATAAAACCGAAGATTCAGCCGATTCGCGGAGGCACTGACGGAGCAAACCTGTCATTCAAGGGGTTGCCTTGTCCGAATATATTCGCAGGAGGACTCAATTTCCACGGAAAGATGGAATTTGCACCGCTTGAGAGCATTGAGAAAGCCTCGGAGGTCGTACTGAATATCATCAAACTCTACGCAGAGTAACGAGACGCCGACAAAGAAAACGGAAAAGCCGCTATTCCACGTTCATCTTCGATGACGAAGAATCATCAATAACGACGACGTCGGATTTAACTGACGACTCCTGTTTCACTGCTTCGGTGTCTGTTTCAGAAGAAGCCTTATCAGATTTAGAGCTGTTTTTGTCGGTCTTTGAAGCCTTCAGAGCAGCTCTTTTTTCTGCCTTCTCCTTACGTCTCTGATATGCCTCCTTGTATTTTTCCAGACGAGCATTCTCTTTCTCGATCTGCTCATCCATAGCATTCAACTGCTTTAATTTCTTGGCTCTGTTCTTTGCGGCAATCTTGTCGGCTTTCTGTTGAGCTTTTGCCGCATCAAGGCTGTCCAGTCTTGCCCATTTCGCTTCTCTTGCAGCTATTTTTGCCGCTCTCAACGAGTCGCGCTGAGCCTTCTTTATTTCTTTTTCCGAACGGACGGCTACAACATTCTGCAGCTGAGACTCGCCGGATGCCGTTCCGAGAGAATCGCTTTGAGCCTGCAATGAGTCCACTGCATTGGACAAAGAATCCCGAGGCGGAACAGACGCGAGGCTATCCGCAGGAGAAACCACTTCCGCCAATGTAGTATCCTGAAGAGTCACCTCGGATTGCTGCTCTTCAGCCGCGCGTTTTCTGGCATCGGCTTCGGCCTTGGCGGCCTTGCCTTTTTCTATCTGCTTATAAACGCCAGACATATATCCGGGATAATACCTGTCAGTGTATTCAAATGAAGTTCTCGGTCTGGCACTGTAAGATGACCTTTGAGATTGCCTCAACTGAATGTCAGTAATGTCATTCTTACCTTTAGGACGACGGTTCGGCTGCCAGTCAAAGCCCTTGAGCACTCTTTCGTCACTCCTCAACTGCGCTACCGGATAACCGTCATTCTTCACCGACTCGAAATAATACACCTTATCAAGGTCACCGTCCTTGAACTCGGCATAAAGCATCTTTGCCTCGCTCTTGTTGACTGTGGCATAAACGCTGTCCTCCTGGAGATAGAACACCGCGCTCGCATCGCCCAGCGCATCAAAACGCCTCAGGGCACCGGTCGTGTTAAAATAAGCCAACATCTCTGTCGCACGTATCTGGTCGTAGCAAAGAGAATCTTCCTGAACTATGATGAACGCGTTGGACATCAGACTCGCCTTCTGCATTGCCCTGTTCTTAATTACCGCGTATATACTGTCAGCTGCATACTGGCGGTTAGCTTCATTCCAAACCACCGGCTTTTTGTACATTCGCACGAGCGAGTCCAAATCATTGTAAACCAACGAATCACAGGCAAGCTGAATATCGTTGCGATACATTTTCGCATTCCTTATGCCGGTGATGAAATTGAATTTAGTCGAATCCAGCGGGGCGCTTAAAGAATCCAACTGGACAGCCGACGAATCAGATGCTACGGATAACGAATCCGAAATTGTAGACAATGAGTCCGTTACTACAGACAAAGAGTCCGAGGCAGTTGACAGCGAGTCTTTAACTCTCAGAGAATCAGTCGTTTCTATGCCTAGCGAATCTGACATCATTGTGCCGGAGGTATCTTCTACACGCTTCTCTATATCCTTTTCAGAGTCATTCTCAGCATCCGCCACGGCCGCCTTCTCGTCCGATTT
>CAVKAQ010000137.1:0-5174 GCA_963654225.1 Butyricicoccaceae bacterium
GGAGTATGATGTCCTGTCTCTAAACTAAAGGGAATGAGTCAGAGTCTCTTTAATTCTGCTGCATATCGACTTCCCTGCGAATTCCGGAAGCGGGTTGAAATGGATGTCGTATGTGAAATTGGGTAGCCGGACCGGCATCTGTATCAATTTGCCAGTTGCAAGTTCCTTACGTACGGTTGCAGAAGGGACAATGCCGACCAGAGAAACGGAATCCTCGACCATTGATTTGACGGCTTCAATTGAATCTGAGACGATTGCCGTCCTGGCTTCAAGATCTGGAGTGAGGAATCCTTCATATCCGCTCCATACCGCGAAATTATTGGAAACTGGGATGCCACCTATAGTGGAGAACGGCTTTATCGTGAATTCATCATCGTCCTCGCTCACGGCCGCAGCGTTCACGCTTCTATTGCCCGGTGAAGCCACTACGACGGCTTCCATAACGCCAATGAGACGGCTTTCTCCCTCAAAATCAATGGTTTCAGGGCTTGGTGATGCGGTTATCTCCACGTCTGCGTTTTCGGGCTTGCCGAAATGTGAGCCCGGCACATCTTCAGGATAATCAGCTTGGGCGGTATTTGCATTGCTCTGCTGAATGTGAAAGACCATTCCTGCATCAGCTCCGCAAATCAACGTCAGTGCCTCCGGAAGTATATATGATGCGACAACAGGGTCTGCAGATATGCGTATATGCTTGTAAGATGACACTTTGCCGTCCTGTCCAAACATTGAGTTGGTCGAGTTGTACCAGTACAGAATGCGCTCGGCATACGTCTTGAAAACTTTGCCCTGGCTTGTGAGCGACGCTTCGCCCCGAGCCCTGCAGAACAATGTCGCGCCTGTTTCTTTCTCAAGCGCACTTATATTTTGACTGACGGCCGGCTGAGAAATGCCAAGCAGTTTCGACGCCTTTGTGAAACTGCCGGTCTCAGACACGGTCAGGAATACTTTCAATCTGAAATCTTCTAGCATTGTGATACCGGATTTTTCGCATCGCAAATTTAGTCATCTGTTTTCGATTTCAGAATGAAGACCTGAAAAATTGATATTATACTACGTCAACGTTGTACCATTTGACGCATCTGAGGCTTCGCGATACGTATTGTCAGATAAAATGCCTAACTTTCGGAGATTTCGTAGCCACATTGTAGTGGTTGATGAATGAAAGAACTTAAAAACATTATAGTATTATGAAGAAGATTTCAGTGATCATCTTGGCATTGTTCTTCGGATTTTCTGCGTTTGCGCAGAATAACGAATTGCCGAACGATCCGGCTGTGAGAAAGGGTAAGTTGGACAACGGTCTGACTTATTACATCATGAAAAACAGCCAACCTGCGCAGAGAGCGGAGTTCTATCTTGCTACCAATGTAGGTGCTATCCAGGAAACTCCTGATCAGGACGGTCTTGCACATTTTCTCGAGCATATGTGCTTTAATGGCACCAAGAATTTCCCGGGAAAGGGTATTCTTGACTATCTGCAGAGCATTGGCGCGTCATTCGGAGGAAATGTGAATGCTGCCACCGGCGTTGAGCAGACTACATATATGCTCAATAACATTCCGCTCGTAAGACCTACTGTCATTGACACTTGTATTCTCATTATGCACGATTACTCACATTTCGTGACGTGCGATCCTGCGGAAATTGATGCAGAGAGGGGAGTCATCATCGAGGAAAGGCGTACTCGCAGAAATGCCGCCTGGAGAATGTATGAAAAGTCCAAGAAATACCTCTACGGAGACTCAAAATATGCAGACTGTTCTCTTATCGGAAGCCAGGAAAATCTGGAAACATTCAAGCCTGAGAGTCTCACCAATTTCTACCATACCTGGTATCGTCCTGATCTTCAGGCGCTCATAGTTGTCGGTGATATAGACCCTGACTATGTTGAGTCTGCGATAAAGAGAATTTTCTCAGACATACCGGCTGCGGAAAATCCTAAGCCGAAGGATGTTATTACAGTTCCTGACAACAAAGAACCGGTAATCGGCATCGTGACTGACCCTGAGGCTGTCGGCACAAAGGTGGAAGTGTATTGGAAAAACGAGGCTACTCCTGAACAGTACAACAGCACAATCCAGGGCAAGATTTCCGACCTTCTCAAGACAATCGTGTCTTTCGTGATGTCCGAACGGCTGGATGACATCGCCGCTAAGCCAGATGCTCCTTTCACCTCGGCAGCATTCGGTATCGGCAATATGTGTGAGACTATGGAAGTCGATATGGGACAGATTTCCTGCCACGAAGGCAAGTCAGTTGAAGCGTTCAAGGCATTCCTGACGGAAGTGGAAAAGATGGTGCGGTTCGGTTTCACAAGCGATGAGATCAGCAGAGCTAAAGATGCGATACTTTCATCTTACGAAACAGCTGCTAAACAGGCATCTACAAGAAAAAATGCTGATTTGGTGCAGCCTCTCATAGACAACTTCTTCGACAATTATTCATATATGGAGCCTGAGGCCGAATATGAGACTGTCAAGCAGATAATGTCAATGCTTACTGATCAGATAATCAATCAGGTAGCGTCTCAGGCCATTCCTGAAGACAATATGGTGGTAATCTATGAAGGTCCTGAAAAAGAGGGTGTCACAACTCCTTCTGCCGATGATTTCAGCAAAGCGATAGAAGAAGTTAAGGCTTCTGAAATTAAAGCAAATGAAGAGGTCTCCATAGAGTCTGACTTCCTTGACCCGTCCAAGCTGAAGGGTGCCTCAGTGAAATCATCTTCACAGGGCCTGCACGGAAGCACAGTATGGACTTTGAAGAACGGCCTGAAGGTCATTCTCCGTCCGTCAGATGACGAAAAAGACAGAATTGTATTCAATCTGTACAAGAACGGCGGTGAAGCAATGATTCCTACAGAGGATTTGCCAAGCTTTGACGATAATATCTGGGGCGGATTCTTGAGTTGCAGCGGTATTTCGAAATTCCCTTCAACTGCGGTATCGAAGATGCTTGCCGGCAAGAATCTGTCAGTGAGCCCTTATATCGGATCGACCAGGCACGGCGTGAGCGGAGCTTGTACCCCGAAAGACCTCGAAACAGCATTGCAGTTGACATATCTCTATTTCGCTGATCCGCGTTTTGACCAGGCTGAATATGACCAAGCTGTCAATAAACTCAACGCCGTCATCTCCAATTATGTGAAGCAGCCGCGTTACAAACTTTCGGTTGAGATTGCGAAATCTCTCTACGGAGACAATCCTAGACACGTGACTATCAGCGAGGATGTGCTTGCAAAGGCAAGTCTTGCCACAATCGAGAAGGATTACAGAATGTTGTTCAATGATGCGGCCGGTGCGACTGTAGTTATCGGTGGAGATTTCGATGTTGATACAGTAAAGCCTCTTGTCGAGAAGTATCTCGGCTCCATCAAGAAAGGCAAGAAGCCGTTCGTATGGAAGTATGAGATTCCGCAGGTCAATCCAGGAAAGGTTGACGATGATTTCAAGGTGGATATGCAGACGCCTAAGGTTACAGTCCTTGAGCTGTTCAGTGCGGATTTCCCTGAGTATAAGGTCGCTTATGACGTTGCAATGTCAGCCGCCACTTATATTCTTGATATGAGATACACTAAATCATTGCGTGAGGATGAAGGTGGCACTTATGGTGCATCGACTTTCGGCGATTTCTCAATCCAGCCTAAGGTCAGCGCTATGCTTCAGATTTATTTCGACACCAAGCCGAGTGCGGCTGACAAACTTGTAAGCCTCAGTCTTGAAGGACTTAACAGTCTTGCAAATGAAGGTCCTACCCAAGAGGAGTTCGATATGACTGTCAAAAATCTGCAGAAGAATATTCCTGAGTCGCGTCTGAGCACAAAGTATTGGGTTGACGTTTTGCGCCAGAATGATCTTTACGGCTACGATTACGACAGTGAATATGAGGCGGCTGTCAATAATCTCAAACCTTCTGATATCCAGAATGTTCTTAAAGCGCTCCTTGCTTCAGGCTCAGTCAAGACGATTATTATGCGTCCGGATGCAACCGCTGAGGCTGAGTAAAAAATGATCGCTGTCCGCTGAAAATTCAGCGCGCGTATAATGACAAGGCTGAACTCTGTTTCCAGGGTCCAGCCTTTTTCGTTAGTTTTGCTTCGATTGCCTTTCCCGACTACTCGTGCGCGCGACCCAGCAGATATTTGCCGTAGTCGTTCTTTGACATCGGTGTCGCTACTTCGACGAGTTTTTCTTTGGTTATCCATCCGGCCGTGAAGGCTATGTCTTCCAAGCAGGCCACCTTCTGTCCCTGACGCTTCTCGATGACTTCAATGAATGTGGAAGCCTCTGCGAGCGACTCGTGAGTGCCGGTGTCAAGCCACGCGAAGCCACGCTGCAATGTGCTTACTTTCAATCTGTTCTGTGAGAGATACTCCTGGTTGACGGAAGTGATTTCCAGTTCTCCTCTGGCAGACGGCTTGATGGACTTGGCGATTTTTACGACATCATTAGGATAAAAATATAATCCCGTGACAGCGTAATTGCTCTTAGGGTGCTCCGGCTTTTCCTCTATGCTAAGGCAGTTGCCGTCCTTGTCGAATTCTGCTACTCCATAGCGTTCCGGATCATTCACGTGGTATCCGAAAACGCAGGCTTTAGACTGTCCGTCAACCAGTTTTACCGCATCTTTGAGCAATCCTGTGAAGCCTGCTCCATAGAAAATATTGTCTCCAAGAACAAGGCATACATTGTCATCGCCGATGAACTTGTCTCCGATAATGAATGCCTGCGCAAGACCGTCAGGTGACGGCTGTTCGGCATACTCGAAATGTACTCCGAAGTTGGAACCGTCCTCAAGCAGGCGTTTGAATGAAGGCAAATCTTGAGGTGTCGAGATAATGAGAATGTCCCTGATACCTGCAAGCATCAGCACAGATATCGGATAGTATATCATCGGTTTGTCATAGATCGGAATCAGCTGTTTGCTGATTCCTTTCGTGATAGGGTAGAGCCGTGTTCCGCTTCCGCCCGCCAGTACGATTCCTTTCATTTTCTTATGAATAAATTTGAGTTGTTTTCTACGGCTCAAATATAAGGAAAATCAATTATATATTATAAAACTATGTAGTAACGCGTATGGGACAGGCGTTTAAGGAGTCTAGTTGACTGTTTATTACGACAATAGTTCGTTAATTTTATAAAAGTTACGCCACGGCGCGAACGCCGTAGAAT
>CAVKAQ010000138.1:0-5133 GCA_963654225.1 Butyricicoccaceae bacterium
CATATAACTGGAAAAGGACTTTCCCGTTCGGAAGAACGCGAGTGCTCTGCAGAGTGTCGTTGGGAGTTGTCTTGCGGTAAAAAGCTTCCTGAGCATTTGCCGAGAATGTGATGGCCAATATGGCCAAGGTTATTAGTGAACTTTTCATAATTTGTTATGAATTTATTAGTGTTGTAAAGGTAGGGCTTATATGTATCTTGAACTTCCCGTCCAGTACAAATATTGCCAATGGTGTTCAATTCGTAACGGATTTGAGAGAATGGAAGTTAATCTCCTAGCCGTTCGTGTTCCAATTGTCAAAAGTTATTTTCAAAACATTCTCAAAAGATGTACATTTGCGGTCTTAATTCGGAAATGTATGCTGGAGTGGCTTGCGGATTTATTTACTGAACAGACATATATACAGGCAATATTGGTGCTTTCGCTGATATGCGCCGTGGGGTTGCTGTGCAACAACATCAAATTCAAAGGCGTGACTCTGGGAGTGACCTTCGTGTTTTTCGCAGGCATTCTCGCCGGTCATTTCGGGCTGCTGATTGATCCTCAGATGCTTGCCTTCGCGCAGAATTTCGGACTGATTCTCTTTGTCTATGCTCTCGGTATGCAGGTGGGCCCGTCATTCTTCCCTTCATTGAAAAAGGGTGGAATCCGTCTGAATATACTTGCGTTCGCAGTCCTTGTCATTGGTACTGGACTTACTGTCGCCGTGAGCCTTGTGACCGACATTTCTTTGCCGGTATCTCTGGGCCTGCTTACAGGTGCGGCAACCAATACTCCGATGCTCGGTGCCGCTCAACAGTCTCTCCTTCAGATTCATCCGGACGATTTGTCAACATCGAACCAGATGGCGATGGCTTGTGCTGTCGGATATCCTTTCGGCGTCATCGGCGTCATCGCAAGTGTGATTATTCTCAAACTCATATTTCAGAAAGATTCCGGCAAACGTAAGAATAATCACGAAAATGAGACTTTTATCACAGAATTCCGCATCAGTAATCCTGCAATTTACGGAAAGACAATCAGAGAGATAATGAAGGATGTTTCCATCCGTCTGGTGGTGTCAAGGGTCTGGAAATTCAAAGGAAAAGACGTTTCCGACGGCATTAAGCGAGGTAAGGTCATCATTCCTACAGGAGACACGGTCCTTGAAAAAGGGGAGCACGTGCTGGTGCTTTCCAAGGAGTGGGAGGTCGGAGCCGCTGAAAAGCTTTTCGGTGAGACTGTGGATAAGGATTGGAACAATGGAGATATTGATTGGAATCATCTGGACGGCACTTTGGTGTCCCGCCACGTTTTTGTCACGAAGCCTAATCTGAACGGAACCAAATTGGGTGATTTGCATCTGCGTAACGCATTCGGTGTCAATATAACGAGAGTGAACCGTGCAGGTATCGATATTCTTCCGTCCGGAGGCCTCAGGTTGCAGCTGGGGGACAAACTGACGGTGGTAGGTCAAGAAAATGCTATAAGCAATATGGCGGAAGTGCTTGGAAATCAAGCTAAAGAATTGAGAAACCCGAATCTGTTCTCAATGTTCTTCGGGCTTATCCTTGGTTTGATATTGGGAAGTATCCCTATCGCGATACCGGGAATGAGTGTGCCTATCAGGCTAGGAATTGCCGGCGGACCGATTATAGTAGGCATACTTATGGGCGCTTATGGCTCGCGGCTGCATTTCACGACTTATACGACGCATAGCGCCAACCTGATGTTGAGACAACTCGGATTGACGATTTACCTCGCCGGCTTGGGACTCAGTGCAGGACCAGGCTTCTTCGAAACGGTATTCCGTCCTTCCGGTCTTGTGTGGATTGCGGTGAGCATCATTCTGACAATAGTTCCTGTGCTGCTTGTGGGGTATGTGGCTTCCCGTTTCTGCAAGACCAGCTATGCCGCGAATGTGGGTATGTTGTGCGGTGCAATGGCAAATCCTATAGCGTTGAACTATGCGTTGAGTACGGTTGATGACGATGCTCCTTCAGTGGCTTATGCCACAGTGTATCCAGTGGAAATGTTCTTGCGCGTCATATCGGCGCAGATGATCATCTTGCTTTGCTGTTGAGCCGCTAGGCCGATTGATTTTGTGTCCAATAGCGTTTTACGCTCCTTTCCAGCCGAATTCTCTGACTTTGTACAACTTCTGCAGAAAAATTTTGCGGATTGAATACTAATCGCTATATTTGCATTCCCAACACGGTGCTATGGCCGAGTGGTCAGGCATTGGTCTGCAAAACCAAGTACAGCAGTTCGAATCTGCTTGGCACCTCAAGGTAATGCCTCAGACGCAAGTCTGGGGCATTCTTTGTTTAAATTTGATGCCGAATATGCTACTTGAGTCGCGGCTGTTTCAAAATCTCCCAAGGACTCTTGTTGTCTTTTCCGGATTTGCGGATGTATCCCAGCTTCTTCAGTTTATCGATATCTCTGTCCACCGTTCTGGTGCTTACATTGAGGGCTTTCGCCATCTTCTCTATTGTCGTAAGCGGGTTATTTACTATTTTGCTGAATATATCCTGCTGTCTTTCAGTTAGTTTACTTACGACAGGACTTACGACATCTTTTGTGTCGGAAGGGGTGTAATCCTTGCCCAAAGCATACCCTCCGGCCACTTCCCGGACAAGACCTTCAGCTAAAAGATGTTCGAGTCCCTCCTTACTGTAGTCCTTCGGCAGTTTTCCGCCGAACCTGACAGCGTACAATATCATGAGCTCGAACACATTCAGCTTCTTGCCAACCGGACGCTTCGACTGTTCCCTGCGCACGAATACAACGAAACGATCATCTTTGATTTCTGCACCTAGCTTCAAGCTCACCTGATAAGCATCGGTCCCGGAATAGTCGGGCAGAGGCTTTGACTCCATTATGCAAAGCGAGAACATTTTGTCTACACCCTGGCCGCTCTTCTCCACAAGACCAGTTTTCTGCAGTACTTCTGCGACCAATTTCTGCCTCGGGTTTGAATTCACCGTAAGAATATTCGACAATTCAACACCCATCGGGAAACCGCCCGCATTAGTAATGACCAGTTCCCTGGTGCTCTGCTTGATTACGACGTCGCTCTGAATCTGCATTGACCTGTGGGTGATGGCATTCAGTACGGCCTCGCGCACAGTATCCTCCGTAAACCTGTGGATGTCAAAAATATATGGAAAATCTCCAATGTGGCTCATTGGGTTGCTGAGCGGCTGATCCAGATACTTCCAGATAGCATCAATCCCAAGGAACAGCGGCATTTGAAACTCTTCCCTTTCATCATACTGAATCGATGCAGGGTCATAGCGGAACTCTACAACCACCTTGTCCTGGGGCAGATACTTTCTCTTTGACTCCTCTTTGCCAAGCAGAATCAATGCTGCGTATGTCAGTTTGTCGTCAGTAAACAGATGAAGGTCGCGTAAAGCCTGTTCATCAGGGATGGATTCAAACTGTGGATTTTCATTCTTCTCACCATACCTTATCTTCATCACCCTGATGGCTTCAGTATCCAAATCCTCCATCGTCAGGCCATCGCATACTTTGGCAGAGAAGTCAGGTTCCTGCTCCGAAAGGATTTTAAACATCTGTGCGTCGCTCATTTCGTGCAGTTCCTCACCAACGCGCATCAGTGCAACGCCTTCAAACTTGAGCAACCGGCCCACCGGACGTGAAGGAATCTCAATTATCAGCACCCTCTTCTCTTCTTCATATTCCTACCGAGTCTGCACACGGATTCCCAGAGACTTGTAAACAGCGGCCTCAAGATTGCCGGTCTCTCCCTGGGCGAAATCGCTCCCGCAAACATTGTGAGGTCTAGCATCCTCTAATCCAAGCACCAGCCGGCCGCCACACTCATTTGCAAGTGCCACAATGTAGCCCAACACGCAACGCCTTCTTTCTCGCGGATCATTGTGACTGCCTCCGGCAAACGGATAGTTGTGCCGTGCCGCCTTGAACTCCACGTGGTCCTCGCTCTCCTTGAGATGCTTCAACGCATCAATATTCTTATTGGTTGTCATCGTATGGTCAAATCAATTTTATCCGTCCATCAGGGCAATTCCGCCAGTTAACCTTACAAATTTAGCAAACTATTCTGATCAGCAGTCAAAACTTATCCGTAACCTTTCCACTACCTCGTACTCTGCCTTGAGATATTTGCGGAGATTGTTGTGGAAGTATGGCCTGTGATTTTTAGGTCGCCAAACTTTCTTAGGTACTCCGCCGTTAGTGACATCAATCTCAACCCCAGACTATTTAACCATCCACTGCATCTTTACATCTACATATAAGAATAAATATGAATCTTTGTCAATTGCTCTTCTTATCTTAAATTAATCCCGATCATCTTTCAGATACAGTACCTATAAGCAAAGAAGCTGACTTTTGGTATTCCTCTCAAGTTATGAATTTCTGAACCAAGGCAATTCCCGCTATAGTGGCGGAGTTAGACATTCAGTTACTTTTCAAATTGATTGCAGATGGACCGGAAGTGGGCTTTGAAGTCGCTCCATTTGTAGTAAGGATAAGTCTCGGAAGGGAGGGGGAGTGTCACCTCTTCTCCGCAAAGAAGCGCCTTCACGAGGATTTCATCGATCTTCTTGCTTTTATAGAATATAAGTTGAATGTTTCCGGCCATTCCGGTACGGTAACTCTGATATACCTTCTCGATATCGTCGGGATTTGTAGGAACTTTGTCGGCTCCGTCCAGTCCCAGCAGAATTGTCAGTGGCCCGAGATAAATGTCGTGTCCGAAGCGAAGGGACGCTATATCTGCACTGCGGCCTTCAATCACATCTTCAGCCTTGTCTAGAATGTCCTCAAGAATCGGAACGGCTACGTATCTGCCTGACCAGTAGTGCTTATATGTCCCTCTGTTATCCCTCTCCCAAGACTCATACAATTCCTCTGTCGTCATAGGGTCTCCCATTATCCCCACATAATCGATGCAAGGCAAGGTTGTGAAGAAAGTGCTGAGTGCGAAATTGATGGCTTCCGGACTTCTTCCCATTTTACTTGCATCGCTGAAAATCTCCTCGACGAAAATGTTCTTGTGACTCTTCGGCGTGTCAGCGTACAGAAGGCTGTCTGCGACAGGGAACTTCTCTTTGGGAAATTCACGCCTGTATGGATTCTGCCTGTCGTCAGGAACTACAGCAT
>CAVKAQ010000139.1:0-5083 GCA_963654225.1 Butyricicoccaceae bacterium
ATCGAAGGCTGAGCAGGAATACCGCTCCAGAGACAAGGCTGAAGTGTTCACGGCCGCGTGGATCTGCAACCGCCAGAACAATCTCATCGACGCCGCATGGTTCGGCACTGAAGAGAGTCCCTTCAATACCGAAACGGAAGAAGGGTGGATTACTAAATACAGTCCTGTCCGCTTCCCTGAAGGGAAAACCTGGCAGGATTATGTCCGTGACACCCGGCTTGAGGTGGCTTGCGGCGAGGCTCCGTACCTCGTGAGCCGTTATAATGTCATCACAGGTGACGACATCGCCGTGGCTGACAGAATCGGAATCCTTGACAGAAAGATGCGCGTCATCAATGAGAATGTTGAAGACGAGAAAGAATGGTTTTCCTGGGCTAAGATTGCCTACCGGAACACATATGGGTTCGAATGGCAGGGAGATAACCTCGTTCTTGCGAGAGAGGCGATGCTCTGCTCGTTCCGGGACTACTACCTGATGAAGTTCGGCAAGCTGCCGTCTAAAGTGCAGTTAAGGAAAATAGCAGAGATAATTTCGTGGAATCTATGGCAGATGGACGGAATCAAGGGAGTAATCCCTGGCAGCTGCGGAGACAGGGAAATCCGCGAAGCGAACCTCTTCGGAGAAACAGTGACGATAGAAAAGTGTGAAGGGTGCGAGAAAGGCGATATGTTCAGCCACAACGGGACGTATTGCCTCATAATGGACTGGGGCAAGAGAAAGGCTGTCAGATTTGTGGATTTAATAAGCAAGCAATAACAATTCACCGTAATAACCATGCAATACTTTTCGACACTGAAAGCCAAGCTGATCTATGTGTTCTCGATCAATGACTCAGCACACAGGGGGTGCGTGAAGATCGGCGAGGCGACATTGGATGAAGCGACCAACCTCACCCTTGAGCCTAACTGCCGCGAACTCAATGCCGCCGCAAGGAAAAGGATTGACCAATACACAAAGACCGCCGGAATCCAGTACACGCTGCACTATACCGAACTGACTGTTTCCATCAGGGGAGGCCTGATCCGGGCCTTCAACGACAAGGCGGTGCACGAAGTCCTGATACGCTCAGGCATTGCCCGGCACGATTTCTCTCAGAGGAATCAGGGACGCGAGTGGTTCGAGTGCAGCGTCGACACCGCCGTCAAAGCGATCCAGGCTGTAAAGGAAGGCCGAACAGCCATCGACAGCCACGAGATTATACCGATAGAAGAAGATATCGTATTCCGCCCCGAGCAGCGTGAGGCCATCGACAAGACAGTCAGAAAGTTCACCGGCGGCGGGAAAATAATGCTTTGGAACGCGAAGATGCGTTTCGGCAAGACGCTCTCCGCGCTTCAGGTCGTCAAGGAATGCGGCTACCATCGCACAATCATCATAACCCACCGCCCAGTAGTGGACAAGGGCTGGTTCGAGGACTTCGGAAAGATATTCAGAGACGGTGACGGCTATCGCTACGGGTCCCGCGAGAAAGGGTTCAAATATGAGGAGCTGGAGTTCGAAGCATCGATGAATCCGTCAAGGCATTATGTGTATTTCGCATCGATGCAGGACCTCAGAGGCGCGCAGCTGGCAGGAGGCAAGTTCGACAAGAACACCGGCATATTCGCGGCCGATTACGATATGCTCATCGTCGACGAGGCTCACGAAGGGACGCAGACGGAGCTGGGACAGAATGTGATAAAGTTGCTCTCAAAGAAGAACACCCACATACTCAATCTTTCCGGTACCCCGTTCAACCTCCTCGAGGACTACAAGGAAGATGAGATCTACACCTGGGAC
This sequence comes from Butyricicoccaceae bacterium, assembly GCA_963654225.1. Lineage (GTDB taxonomy): Bacteria > Bacteroidota > Bacteroidia > Bacteroidales > UBA932 > Cryptobacteroides. The sequence continues at coordinate 1,781 of CAVKAQ010000139.1, forward strand.
TATGTGATGGAGCAGCGGGCTAAGGAAGAATGGGACATCAACCATTTCGGAGACATCAATCCGTACGCCGGACTCCCGAAACTCAACATCTTCACCTTCGACCTCGCCAAGGAGATGTCAGGTTTCTCTGACACGGAGGACAAGGCTTTCAACTTCAAGGAATTCTTCCGCACCTGGACCGGAGACGAGAAACGTGACTTCAAGCCGATGCCGGAAGGGATGGAAGGACGGTTCATTCACGAGGACTATGTGAAAAACTTTCTGAACCTTATCGTGAAATATGATAAGACCACAAGCTATCCTTTCTCGACTTTGGAGTTCCGCAACAGTTTCCGGCACACGCTCTGGATTGTCCCCGGAGTCAAGGAGGCGAAGGCTCTCTCCGCGCTGCTCAAGCAGCATACTATTTTCGGGCAGTTTGAGATTGTGAACGTAGCCGGAGACGGGGACGAGGAAGTCGAGAACGACGATGCACTTTCTCTCGTGGAAAAGGCGATGGGCAAGAATCCGGAGGAAACGAGGACGATCACCCTTTCCTGCGGAAAGCTTACGACCGGCGTCTCTGTGAAGCCGTGGACCGCCGTAATGATGCTGTCCGGCTCACACAGCACAGATGCCAAAGCCTATATGCAGACCATCTTCAGGGTCCAGACTCCATACACTACCCTCGGCGGTCTCCGCAAGGAGAACTGCTATGTGTTCGACTTCGCTCCTGACAGGACGTTGAAGGTACTTGCTGACACCGCGAAAGTCAGCCAAAAGAATACCGCCACGGGCAGCGAGAAGATTCGGCTTGGGGAGTTCCTGAATTTCTGCCCGGTCATCGGTTACGACGGCACAAGGATGGCCAAGTATAACGTGGAGTCGATGTTGGAGCAGCTCAAGCGCGCCTACATCAACCGCGTGACCAAGAACGGCTGCGACGACCCGCGTCTGTACAATCAGGAGATGCTCCGGAAATTGGACAGGGAGGCTCTCGCAAAGTTCCAGAACCTGCATAAGATTATCGGATCCACCAAAGCCAACCACCAGAGTTCGGATGTCGATGTAAACAAGACCGGGCTGACAGATGAACAGTACCGGGCTTTGGAGATAATCGGCAAAAAGAAGAAATACTCGCTCACAGAAGAGGAGCGCAGGATGCTCGAGGAGGCCAAGGAGAAGAAAAAGAACGCCGACAGCGCCATCTCCATTTTGAGGGGTATCTCAATCAGGCTTCCGCTTCTTATGTACGGAGCGGAACTCAAGGAAAATGAGCGGGAAGTCACGCTCGAGAATTTTACGGATCTCATCGACGACCAGTCCTGGGAGGAGTTCATGCCGAAGAAAGTCACCAAGGAACTGTTCAAGGAATTTATTCCATACTACGATCCTGATGTGTTCAGGGCAGTCGGCAAGAACTACCGTGACCTCGTCCGCGCCGCCGACCAGCTCCCTCCTATGCGAAGGGTGCAGGAGATAGCCAGAATATTCACCTGGTTCAGAAACCCGGACAAGGAGACAGTGCTTACGCCGTGGAGAGTGGTTAATATGCACATAGGCGACTGCATCGGCGGCTGGAAGTTCTACGATGACGACAATGAGACGGAATCCCTGGAGCCTCATTTCATTGACCGCGGCGAGGTGACGAGGAAGGTTTTCAAAGACCCCGACGCCAGAATACTCGAGATCAACTCCAAGACGGGCCTCTATCCGCTCTATATGGCATACAGCATGTTCGCGCTCAAATTGCAGAAATACCGCGACACACATAATCTTCCGACGGATGTGCCCGTTGCCGTACAGAACGAAATCTGGGATGAAGTCCTCCGGGACAACATCTTCGTAGTCTGCAAGACCGAGATGGCCCGGAGCATCACCAAAAGGACTCTCAGAGGTTTTAGGGAAGCCAAAGTCAACGCCAGATACTTTGAGGACCTTGTAAACAAGATAACCAACCAGTCAGCGATGTTCCTCTCCAAGATGCACGACGGACACAACTACTGGAAAAATGACAACATAGAAGAGAATATGAAATTCAACGCAATAGTCGGCAATCCACCGTATCAGGTGTCTGTAGCTCAAGATAATTCAATGGCTAATGCTATATACCCAGAATTTATTTCTATCGCACAAAAGCTTATGCCAGAGTATATATCCATGATTACTCCGAGTCGATGGATGACTAGAAGTGGTCGAGGAATTAATGATGAATGGGTAAGCCAACAATTAACTGGGAATCATTTCATTACGCTGTTCGACTATCTAGATGCTTCGGACTGCTTCCCAAATGTTGAGATAAAAGGAGGGGTTAGTTACTGGTTATTTAACTCCAACTACATTGGAAAATGCTGGTATTTTTTGCATAATAAAGGGCAAATATACGGGATTAATGATTATTTAGATGCTCTTGGAGCAGGTGTTGTTATTAGAGATTCCAAGGCCATAAACATCATTAAACAGATATCGGACATCGAAGGGAACTACTATAACGGTATTAATTTCTCCTGTCTTGTGGGGCCAATGAATCCATATACTGATTGCGCCAAAGGCATTCTTGGTTCTTCTTGGAAAGGGTATCATGATTCAAAGGACTCGGAGCATTGTATCAAAATTTATCTCAATAAAAAACTTGAACCCAGAGGGTATGGATGGATTAAAAAGAGTGATATCCCTAAATTTAGAGAAGGTATAACTATGAATAAGGTCTATCTTCCAGAAGGAGGCGGTTCCGGTAATGATTCTATTGTTTTAGGAATGCCATTCGTTGGAGAGCCAGGAAGTGTCTGCTCGCAAACATATATCCAAATAGCATATAATCCAGATAAACATAGATTCACTGAAGATGAATGTGGAAATATCGTTTCATATATAAAGACTCGCTTTTTTAGATACCTTGTTTCTATAAAGAAACGCACTCAGCATACCTCTAAAGATGTTTTCCAATTCGTCCCGATTCAAGACTGGTCAAAGTCGTGGACAGATGAGGAGTTGTACCGGAAATACAACCTCTCCGGAGAAGAGATTTCCTACATAAAATCAAGGATAAAGCCTATGGAACAGGAGGCCCTTTTTGACGGGGATTCTCTGATTGACCCTGATTTCGCAAACTTTGATCTTAAAGAATATGGGGTCAAAACAGGAGATACTATAGTTTACACTCCGACAAATGAAGAACTGACCGTACTCGAAGACAATCAGGTCGAATACGGCGGGGAGGCGATGTCGCTCGCCGTGTTCACGGCCAATAATATGCCTCGCAACAAGCGTAGCAAGTCCGGCGTATGCCAGGGCCCGAAATACTTCTCCTACAACGGCACAAGC
>CAVKAQ010000140.1:0-4984 GCA_963654225.1 Butyricicoccaceae bacterium
ATCGTAAGGAAGATGAAATGGGAGTACTTACTATTAGCATTTTAGACTTTCTGACCGACAAAACACTTCTGGAAAACGGATAACTTGTGAGCGTCACTTCATTGGGAAGGCAATAGCCGCAACGGTAGATGGACGTGGAGCAAGTAATGGCTTGCCGAGATTGCCTCAAAATGAGTTTCAGAATAATCATCTCCGCGTTGACTCAACAAAATGTCGTGCTGCCTATAAGATGCTATTTCAGAAGCATTTGGTGACTTCGGAGACTGCTTCGCGAGGAAAATGCGACTCGGCGCGTTATCAGCCAGCAAAGTCTCTTACGGTGGCGGCAATCGTTTCTTTGACGCATTGCCAACTTATAGGTTGCAGCAGTATATTGTCGGACTCTTTCAGAATCTGCAGCGTATGTCCATCGGAGAGTTCACGTCTAATTTCTGATACCGGCGAATGAATACAGCCAAACATATCCAAATCAATGGACTTGCGGTGTCCAAGCTGGAGGGCAAGGGCTGTCCCGCCCACAAGACAAGCATCATACAGGGCAGGAATAGACTGAATACTTTTCAGAAGTTCCAGTGTCTCGGGAGAAATTGTTTCGTAGTGCAGCATCTGAATTGCGTTTCCGGTATGTTGCCGAGACAGCATAGTAATGATATGGCTCTTGGTTCAAGGGAGCGGAAGCGAGTCGCCTTGGCAATAATCTGTTCAAGACCATAGTAGTCGCAGATGAGTCTCCAGTCAGAAAACTGCCCATATTCCAGCACACGTTGAATTATGTATGCGGCATTGTCATCCGCATCGACAGTCTTCTTGTCAGTGTCCCAGAAAAGATAGCCCGAAAGCCCGTCTGTGAGTTCCTTTTTTGTCATAACGCAAATGTAGTAATTTTTGATAATTCAGAAAGAATCCCTACAGACATTTGGCCAGATTAGACATCCAATTCCCGAAAAGTGTCATTTTTGACAAAAATCGGGAATTCGAATAGCTTAATTGCCTATAAGATACTATTTCAGAAGCATTTGGTGGCTTCGGAGACGACGAAGGTAGAGCCGCCGATATAGACGAGGGGGCGTCCGCCGTATGATGAGGCGGTCTTGAGTGCCAAGGCGACTGCATCTCTGACAGAGTCCTGCACATAGAGGCGTGACACAGAACGACCTGTTTCTTTGCAGTACGCAGAATATCTCTCAAGTATTCTGGAAGCAGGCTCGGCACGCCGGGTCTGCGGAGTTGTGAAAATCCACGTCGCGTTTTCTGGGAAGAGGGGCATTATGGCGTCAAAATTCTTGTCAGCCATCACGCCATAGACAATAATCAGCGAGGTAAATTCGTCAGAATCAATATCGCCCTCGAGCTGCGCAAAATTGTAAGCCAGGGCTGGAGCATTATGACCTATGTCGCACAGCACCTCGGGATTAGTGGACAATCTCTCCCATCTGCCGTGAAAATCCATTCTGCATGCGGTATGTATCAATGATTCTGTCAGTATATCATTATCAAGCAACGAATCCGCCGCGTTCTCGAATCTGGAAATATCACTTACTTTTAACATTGTGGCACTTCCAACTTTGGTTGTTGAAATATCTTCAATTTTGGATTCAGAAGTACCGTCAGATTTAATTTCTCCGTTGACAGGATTGGCTGAATTTTCGCTAAATAAAGCATTCGTATTGCCAGGCTCGACTGCACCTTCACCTGCTAAATCATTGGCACTGGCGGACTTGACTGCACGTTCGCCAGCCAAAGCATTCGTATTGCCAGGCACGACTGCACCTTCGCCTGCTAAAGCATTTGCACTGGCGGACTTGACCGCACCTTCGCCAGCCAAATCATTGGCACCGGCGGACTTGACTGCACAAGCACCAGCTGAAGTCTTCGCGCCATTATTATCGGAGGACTCCCGTTTCCATAGGGTTTGGAGCACGTCCAGAGCCGCAAGCACCGTACGGAGATTCTTCTTCTGATAAGTTCCGCGCAGGTCCATATTTTTCAGAATGTCCGGACTGAGATACCATTTCGACGGTTCACAATCTTCGGCAAAGACAAGAGATGCTGACGCCGCGTCTTGATTGACTTCGGCAAAATATTTTTTGAACACAGGGGCGGTTTCAGGACGGGTCTCCCCTATCACAGCGGAAACCCCGCGCTTGAAAATCCCAGCTTTCTCGAACGCAATCTTCTCAAGAGTATCACCCAACAGGTCGCAATGGTCAAGTCCTATGCTTGTAACTATGCTCAAATCGGGCACTATGACATTCGTGCTGTCCAATCGACCGCCAAGCCCCACTTCGATGACTGCAACATCCACCTTCTGTTCGGCGAACCATTTGAAAGCCAAGCCGGTAGTAATCTCAAAGAACGAGAGGTCCAACTCATCAAAAGTACTCGAGTATTCGGAAAGGAAGTCATAAACATATTCTTTGGAGACCAATTCCGCCGCAGCAGCCGGCCGGCCGTCAACGACCCTCATACGCTCTCGGAAATCAAGAATATGCGGAGAAGTGTAGAGACCGACCTTCAACCCGGCACCCGCAAGCACTGACGCGAGCATATTTGCCACAGACCCTTTACCGTTGGTTCCTGCAACGTGGATCGTACGATATGCTCTTTCCGGATTTCCAAGCCTTGTACAAAAGTTTTCAATATGCTGCAAACCAGGCTTGTACGCTTCACCGAATGTCGTATTCTGAACAGACGGGAACCGCTGGAAAATCGACTCCACCATCTCTTCATATTTCGTCTCTGTAAACATCTCAACCGAAATTTTGGGCTACAAAAATACTCCGAAAGGCGGAAAGCGCAAAAAAATTTTGGGATAGTGAATTTTTTATCTAATTTCGCATCGACAATTTTGTCGAACAATAATGTCTAACAATTTTGTCTAAACGTTTTAGCAAAGGCAACTTATTATGAGTGAAGAAAATACAAGCACCCCTGATAAAATCCTATGTGCCGCCGAAGATGAATTCATCGAAAAGGGATACGGCAACGCGAGAATGATGTCAATCGCCGCAAGGGCCGGAGTCAGTCATTCTATGCTGCATTACTATTACCGGTCAAAGGAAGAACTCTTCCAGAAAGTGTTCAATTCTAAAGTCGAACTGATTTCTTCCATCCTCTACGGTCTTTATGACGAGAATGAAAGTTTCCTGACCATAGTCCGGAAATTCGCGGAAAGGCAATTTGACGAATGTCGAAAGAATCCCGGTTTTCTGCTGTTTATGGTAAGAGACATAATACCGGTGCCGGAGAACCTGAAAAAGGTCGTCACATTGGCGGAAGACCAGATTCCTGAGCACCTTGAGCACCTTCAGTCAATACTTGACAAGGAGTCCGCTGAAGGCAAAATCAGGAAAATCAACATCCTGGATCTTATGCTTGACGTCATTTCCATCAACGCCAGTTCTTTCATAGCAATACCGGTTCTCAGGGAACTCTCACCCGGAATCGACATCGACAAATTCCTGGAAGACAGAAAGAAAAGCAATGTCGATTTCATACTGGCATCTCTGAGACCTTGACGTCAGAAATACAACACAACGGGCCTCTCATCAAGCCTCTCACAAATCCTACAACATAAAAAGAGACCACTGCACCGTCCTCAATAAAAGCCGACAATGGCTCAAACGAATACAAGAATCTTAACAATTACATAATGACAAAATCAGGTATAACATTCATTATCGCCGCATTTCTGATACCTGCGGAAATCTTCGCAAGCAACAGCCCAAGCGACACTGGCGACTCCGGAAATTCAGCATCCGCTACCGTCACTCTCGAAGAATGCTGGAAAGCGGCAGAGAAGAACTACCCGCTGGCAAAGCAATACGGGCTCATCAGCAAATCCAAAGACTATACGATTTCCAATGCGAGCAGAGCATACTTGCCTCAGGTAACATTCTCAGCGAAAGCAAGTTGGCAGTCAGATATCACCAAATTCAAACTCAACAGGGAGGAACTCGCCAAAACTGAAATCGGAAGTCTGATAGACCCTGACGGAGTCGAGGCTCTGTTGCCTAAACTCAAAAAGGACCAGTATTCGGCATCATTGGATGTCACCCAGACCATCTGGGACGGAGGCGTACTGAAAGCACAGAAAGAGGCCGCCGAAAATGAAGCCGAAGCTAACACGAAGAGCATTGACTCAAGCATTTACGGGCTTCGCGAGAGAATCAACGAGCTGTATTTCGGGATAATGCTGCTACAGCACAACATCGAACTGAGCGACCTGATGCTCGGTACGCTGAACGCAAACTATGACAAACTGAAGGCCTACAAGGAAAACGGGGTCATAGGCCAGGCCGACCTTGACGCCATACGGATTCAGATACTCAAGACCAAGCAGGAGGCATTGAACCTGAAAAACAGCAAAAAGGCATATATCCAGATGCTTTCGCTCCTGAGCGGGCTGGAGCTGAGCGAAGACACGGAACTGATGCAGCCGGAAGAGATTTCTGTATCAGGCGGAGAAATCACAAGACCGGAGCTTGCAATGTTCAACGCCCAGCTCAAGCAGATAGATTCGCAGAACAAGATGCTGAACGCAGGATTGACACCTAAATTCGGAGTATATGTTTCCGGAGGTTACGGCAGACCGGGGCTCAATATGCTAAGCAACAAGTTCAAGCCATACGTCGTGGCAGGCGTAAAAATGGTCTGGGACATCGGAAATTTCTACAATCTCAAGAACAACAGGCAGATGCTTCAACTGAAAATGGCAAGCATAGAGGCCCAGAAATCAACATTTCTCCTGAACACAAGCATTGACGAAAGCCGGAGAGACACCGAGATAGAGACTTTGCGCAGCCAACTGGAATATGACGACGAAATCATCGAACTGCGTAATTCCGTACTCAAGGCCAACGAAGAGAAAATGTATGACGGCACCATCTCGGGAACCGACTATGTCGGCTACCTCAACGACACGCTGATTGCCGAGCAGAACAAGGCCCAGCACGAAATCCAGATGCTTCTGGCTATGTACAAC
>CAVKAQ010000141.1:0-4913 GCA_963654225.1 Butyricicoccaceae bacterium
ATTGTAGAGTGAGCCCTGTTCCGTAACTCCGGCCATAATGTTAAGCCTATGTACATCGTTGAACGTAGGAGACCACGTGAGGGTATTCTCGTTAAGCCATCCGAAAGTCGATACGTTCGCCATACAAGCCTGCGCGTTGTACAGATATCCGCGCGGAGTCGTGGTGGGATAGAACTGCTTGTCTGAAAGAGCGTAATCGTCAAATCCACCGGTTACTTTCAGCACAAGGTCGTCAAGAATATTATACTGCGCATAAGAGTTGACAATGGTACGGCTCAAAACCTTCTTCATCTTGATGTCGCTCGCCATAGTCACTGGATTCTGCTTGTTTCCCTCGTTATAGGCGTTTATCATATATTGTTCAACTCCCGCACGCCGGAAAAGCACCTGCGTCTGCTCGTCAGTCAAGTCAAAAGGCTGCGAAATGAGCGCGCTCATAACCGTTCCGACCGCTGTGCCGTCACCTCCCGAGGTAGGTACACCGTCATCTATGATACGGCTATAATTCATATCGACACCGACTTTCAGTTTATCCGTGAACTTATGGTCAATATTGGCCTTGGCTGTAAGTTTCTGCCAGTCAGTATTGATTATGATGGACTCATTCTGCATATACGACGCACTTACCAGGAAATTGGTCTTGTCCGTCGAGTGCTGAAGCGAGAGATTGTGATTCTGAATGAAACCTGTACGGTAAATCCTGTCCTGCCAGTCTATGCTCTTTATCCTCTTATAGTCGAAATCACGCAGGTCTCCATTTGAATCACTGAACAGAAGGTTCGAAGGTGTTTTGACATTCATCATAGACGCATATCCCTGAAAATCAAGCATATCATACTTATGAGGCAGGCTCTGCATACTGACATATCCGTTATACTGTATACGGCCTGACGATGCCTTTCCTTTCTTGGTGGTAATCATTATGACACCGTTCGCACCTCGGTTACCGTAGATTGCCGTAGAGGAAGCGTCCTTCAACACCTCGATGGAGGCTATATCTTCAGTGTTTATCATAGCGAGCGGACTCATCTGAGAGTCAAGGCCGCCCATACCCATACCGGAAGACGTCGACACATCGCTCAGCGGAAATCCGTCCACGACGATAAGAGGTGAGGTCGAGCCGGAAAGAGATGCAGCACCGCGGATGAGCATTTTTGATGCCGCGCCAGGCTGACCGCTGGTAGAAGACACCATAAGTCCGGCCACACCGCCTTTGAGCGCGTCATCAACAGAGAATAGCACCTGATTCTTCAGATTGTCGGAATTGATGGAAGCTACACTTCCCGTCAAATCTTGCCTGCGCGCCGTTCCATAACCGATGACCACAGCGTTGTCTAGCACATCAGAATCAGATTCAAGAACGAAATCGATCACTGTTTTACCGGAAACGGCTTTTTCGCAATCCTGGTAGCCGAGAAAAGATGCGACCAGAACAGCATCTGCAGACTTTACGGTTATCGTGTAATTGCCGTCATCATCTGAAGTCGTGCCATACTGTGCTCCTTTCGGATACACGTTAGCCCACGGTATAGGGTCACCGTGCGTGTCAGTCACGCGTCCGGTAATTTTCTGCTGGGCAAAAGCCGAGCCCGCTGTCACCGTCAACAGTGAAAGTAAAAGAAAAAGCCGTTTCATTATCGGTAAAATAGTTGATGATTATTCTTCTATCATATTGATCTGAACCTCGTCAATATAGATCTTGGCACCTATGCCGCTGATTCCCATACAGAGGTAGCAGTTCCTATAAACATCACCGGCATTTCCTTCAGGAGAGAACTCGAAGGTATATTTCGTCCATTCTGTTGGAAGAGCGCCTTCGATTCTGTATCCTTCCGCTTGACTCTCATCCGGGATAATGCTGGTAATGGCATTCTCATACAGCTTTGTCTGCGCGCTCTCGACAAAATCAGATCCGAACACTTCCTTCCAGTCATCTTTTGCAGAAGCTCCGCGAAGAGGATCATTGAGCCAGCTTGGACAATAGCTGTAAATGTGAAGCCAATAGCAAGCGCCGTAAGAGCCTTCGCTCTTGAGCCAGAATGAAAGCTCATACTTCTTGCCGGCATTAAGCCAAGCATTTGTCGGCCAACTGTTACGGTGAGCAATCTCACATATATTCTGTCCATCAATAATGGCTGAAATGTCTATTTTCATTGCTTTTGCCGTACCGTTCGCTCCGCCGTCAACAACTGTGAAGATGTCCGGATGTGTACCTGCGGCTGCATCATCAGGGAATTTTACCCAGTCATACCAAACGTTGTTGCAACCTTCACCCTTCTCGAATCCGTAAACGTCGTAATTATCCACTTTAAGCAAAGGATAATTGCCGGCAGTCAGAGGGTATGTGAGTTCGAGTTTAGCTCCGTCTGAACGTGTAACCGTGCAAGTCACTTCTAGGTCGTTGATCTGAGTATTCCATGTCGCCTTAGGAGATGCCTCAGTAGAAGTCGCAGGCGTAGCTCCCGGGAATGTCCAGGCATAAGTCAAGTCAAGACCTGACTTATTTTCAAGCGGATTGAGGGAGAAAGTAATCTCTTTGCCTTTTGCCGCACAATGATTGGCGGTAAGGCCCTCTGCGTGAATAGATGCGGAGAAATAGTCTTTTACAGACACAGTCTTGGTTACTTCATCTTTAGTTCCATCCGCATAATTCACCGTGAGAGTCACCTTCTTTTCACCATCTTTGCGGAAGGTTACGCTGACTTTTGACTCGGTTGAAGTCTCAGGAAGAGCGTCCTCGAATGTCCAAGTACGTGACTTGACGTTAATGGAAAGATCCTCAACAACGATGCTGTTCCCCACGATAGCCTCCGTAGGAATGCTGTATGAGAAATCCTTGTCAATGGTTTTATCTTCCTTCTTGCAGGAAACTGCGAAGAGAACTCCGCAAGCGGCCGCGGCCAATAAGATTTTTTTCATAAAAATTGGTATTAGTTGTTTTATCTGTTACTTTTTATGGCGGAAAGACATTCTTATGTCCCAACCGCAGAACGAAGATATGACGATATGCCTATGAGAGTTTTTACAAATCGTTCATATTTTAGCACTTTTAATATAAAGTACATTGCACGGGAGCACAATCATCCTTTGTAATCCTTTGGAAGCACCCCGAATTCAGCGAAGAATATCTTTGAAAAATATGAGATATTGTTGAAACCTACGGCAGCCATCGCCTGCGCAACGTTCATTCCGCCACACGAAGAAAGCAACTGTGCCGCACGTTTGAGACGAATGCTGCGGAGGAATTGAATTGCGGACATTCCCGTAATTGATTTGATTTTTCTGTAAAGCTGCGGACGCGAGTATCCTATATTCTGGCACAGTTCATCTACTCCATAATCCACCTCGCCGATATGTTCTTCTATGTCGCTGATGCAAGAACGTATAAATTTCTCGTCAACCGACGTAACAGTGACTGCAGAAGGCTCGACATTAACCTCCGTACGGAATGCCTGCTTCATACACTCTCTCTGACAGATCAGGTTATCTATGCGGGAAAGCAGCAATTCCGCGTGGAAGGGCTTTGTTATATAGTCATCGGCAAGCATCTGATATCCCTCCATCTTGTAAATCGGAAGGTCTCTTGCGGAAATAAGTATGACGGGGATATGTGAAGTGACATTGTTTTCCTTTATTCGCCTGCACAGTTCAAGTCCGTTCAATTTCGGCATCACGACATCGGTAAGCACCAGATCAGGCTGCTCCGAAATTGCCATTTCATAGGCTTTTTCACCATCAGGCGCGGTCAGAACGTTATATCTAGATGACAACAGTTGAGACAAATATCCCAGCAGTTCTTTACTGTCATCAGCGACAAGCACACTCTCAGCACGTTCCGCACCGCTGACAGTTCCGACTATCGGCGGAGTAAATTCCGCAAGAGAATCATAATTTGAGATATGGTCACTGTTGTGATACTCCTTATCTATATCCTCATACTTGAAATGAGCGCTTCCGTAAGGAATCTGGACGTAGAACACTGTCACGCCCCCCGGAACAGACTCAGCCCAAATCTTACCGTTGTGAGAAAATACTACCGACTTGCTTATGGACAGGCCTATACCCATTCCGCCCCTGTCATTGTTCTTTCCCTGAGTGAAACGGTCAAAAACATAAGGCAAATCCTCAGGAAGGATGCCGATTCCCAGGTTGGACACACTGAAAAGAGCTCCATTCTCAGTTGACGACAGGCTCACTTCTATCTTTCCTCCACGTTCCGGAGAATACTTCACCGCATTTGACATCAGATTGAGAATCACTTTCTCCATCCCTTCCTTGTCGATGAATACCTTTTCCGGCAATGTGTTTATCTTCAGACCAAATTCGTATCCGCGGGAAGAAGCCAATGGCTGAAATAGCAGGCAAATTTCTTCCACAAACCTTGCAAAATCAACTTCCACCACGTGCAAACTGACTTTGCCATTGTCATATTTACGCAGATCTGTCACCGATTCGATATGTTTCTGCAAGATATTTACACTTTTCTCCACAAGATGCAGACGGCTGAGCGTTCCTTTACCCAAGTTAGGATTCTGAAGCAGCTCCTCCACAGGGGTCGTAATGAGAGTGAGCGGCGTACGTATCTCGTGAAGGAAGTCTGTATGGAACTTCAATTCTTCTTCGTTTCTTTCCCGCTGTTCTTCCGCAAGTTTCTCAGACATTTCCCTTTTGTGCCTTTCGTCCATTCTCTTTTTTTGAAAACGGACAAATGCAAATGCTAACCCCAGAAGTACAATAAGATAGCAAATCTTGGAAGTCAGGGATAAATACCAAGGCGGAAATATTCGCAGCGCAAGACTTGCAGGCTCAACACCCCACACGCCGTCACTGTTTGAGCCATAAACGACAAACGAGTATCGACCCGGACTCAGATTCAAATAAGATGCGCTTGGATTTGCTCCGTCGGTATAATG